>JANNJX010000698.1:0-5493 GCA_031396005.1 Burkholderiales bacterium | reverse complement strand
CGGCGGCGACGATCCGCTCGACGCGTCGGGCGTGCACCCGGAGACGTACTCGGTGGTGCACAAGCTGCTCGCTGCAACGGGACACGACATCGGCACGCTGATGGGCCGCAGCGATGTCTTGAAGACCTTGAAGGCCGAGGCCTTCGTCGACGAGCGCTTCGGCGCGATCACGGTCGAGGACATCCTCGCCGAGCTGGAGAAGCCCGGCCGCGACCCACGGCCGGACTTCAAGGTGGCGCGCTTCAACGATGGCGTGCAGGATCTGAAGGACCTGAAGCCCGGCATGCGGCTCGAAGGCACGGTGACCAACGTCGCACAGTTCGGCGCCTTCGTCGATCTGGGCGTGCATCAGGACGGTCTGGTGCATGTCAGCCAGCTCGCCGACCGATTCGTCAAGGACGCGCGCGAGGTCGTGAAGACGGGCGACGTCGTCAGCGTGCGTGTCGTCGAAGTCGACTTGGCGCGCGGGCGTATTGCATTGACGATGAAGCAGGGTGCGGCTCCCGCTGCAGGCCACGGTGGCGGACACCGCCCCGCGGGCCGGGACGAGCGCGCGCCACGCGGCCCGCAGCGCGGGACCGAGCCGCAGCAGCCGAGCGCGATGGCCGCCGCGTTTGCCAAGCTGCGCGGCTGAACAGCGTGGTCCAGCACGATCCGCACGCCTACCCGCCGCTGCCGCTGCGGCGGCGTGTGCTGGTGCTGCTGCTGGCGGTGACGACGGCACTGACCATCGTGGCGATGCTGTTGCTGCGGCCGGGCGATCCGAAGCACGAGGCGCTGCGTGCGGCGCGTGAGCGGCCCGCGCCGGCCGCGAGCGGCACCGCGTCGGGCGTCGGCGGCAAGGCCGAGGTGATGCTGCTGCCGTCGCCCGCGTCGTCGCCGCGTTGATCAGGCGGCGGGCGTGCCGGGGAACATCGCCACCATCTTCGGCTGGCGGTGGTGTTGCACGAGTTCGCCGCGCACCAGCCGCCGCAAGCGCTCGGCCGAGCGGCGCGGCAGGACGATGCCCTCGCTGCGCAGTTGCTGGCGGTAGGCGCGCCACCATGCCGCCGCCTCGCCCGCATCGAAGCGCAGGCCGGTGCGCAGCAGCAGGTAGGCGCTGTGGGCCGTCGCATGAACGGCCTTGTCCAGATCGAAGCCGGATGCGCGCAGCACGTTGCCCTTGAAGTCGAGGTCGATCATCGCCGGCTCGATGGTGCGCCAGTACTCGGCTTCGAAGTCTTGCGCCGGCACGAGCAGGTCGTGCAGCCGCAACGTGACGCCGAAGCCGCGCTGGTGCAGGCGGCCCATCAGCCGTCCCACGACTGCCATGAGACGGCCGCGAACGGTCGCCGAGCCGGCAGCGAAGACGCCTTCGAGGCTGTCGCCGCGCATGCTTGCGGTCACCATGAAACCTTCGTCGGGCAACCAGCCCAGCGTGCGCCGCTCGCCCCAGGCCAGCACCGGCATCGCGTTGAAGCCGTGAGCGCGCAAGGTGCGGGACGCCAGGTGCACGTGAAAAGGCTCGCTGTGCAAAGGCCTGCGCCGCAGCCAACGCCGCGCAGCCAGGCGCCACAGCGGCTCGTCGGGCATCGCAGTGCAGCGCTTCAGGAACAGCGTCTCGCCGCTGTAAGGGTGGCGCAGCCGGTGCACGGCCAGGCCGGGCTTGGTCTTGAACGGTGGTCCGATGTCGGCGTGCATCAGCGCGTCGTAGTCGGCCAGGTCCACCTGCTGCAACGCGTCCGCGGCGCCGTCGGCCAGGCCGCACTCGTGCGTGCTCCCCATCTGCATGGGCGTGCGCGGGCGGGCATGAAAGCGTTGCTCGAGCGCGTTGACCAGATCGACGCAAAGCCCCGCCATCATCGTCAGGCGCTCGACACGCCAATCGTTGAGATTCATCGCCAAGTGGCCGAGCGCCGCCAACGCGTGGCCGGCCGCGTGCTCGGGCGGGCAGTCGAGCAGGCGGCAATGCAAGCGCAATTCGGACAGCGTGGCGCCGATGTTGGCCGGGCTCGACAGCGCCAGCCGCAGCAGGTCGTAGATCGCATGGCCGCTGGCGCGAGCGCCACCCCAGTCGATGATGACGAAGCCGAATTCGTTGTCGTCGGGCGCCCAGAGGAAATTGTCCTGCCACAGGTCATAGTGCGCCAGCGTCAGGCGCGGTTGCCAACGGCCGGCGTCGAGCGCAAGCAACTGGGCGCCGGCACGCCGGCAGATCTCTGGCCGCAAGCCTGGCAGGTTGGCCAGCGCCGTCAGCGGCGCCCTGAACTCGCGCTCGATCTCGTGCGCATTGGCCACGCGCACCGTGTGGCGCAAGGTGTCGCGCAGCCAATGCCGCGCCAGGTGCAGCAGGCGCCGGCGCTCCACGGCCCGCTGCGGCTGGAAGGTGCTCACCGGGCGGTGATAAGGCGCGACGCTGAAGCCGATGCCGCCGACCTTGCCGATGCGCCACGGCATCAAGACGACGCGGCCCAGCCGCGGGCCCAGCGCCGATTGCGCCAGACGCGTGCCGCTGGCGGCTTCGTCGGTGGCGTGCGGCCGCTCGGGCGGCGACAGGCTGAGCACGGCTGCGGGCTGGCCGAGGCTGTCGCGCACGAGGTACTTGTCGCTGGTGTCGGCCGACTTGCGCGCCAGCCCCATCGGCTGCACGGCGCCCAGTCCGCGTCGCGACGCCAGCAGCGCTTCGAGCGTCGGCTGCAACTGCGACAGCAGATGCTCCGGCGTGGCCGGTGCGCCGCGCAACCTGACGGCGGCGCCGGGCGTCGATCGAATGGGTAACGGTACGTCGGTGGATTGCGGCATCAGGGTGGAAGGCACCACGACCGGATATCCGGGGCGGCGCGCGAGCACAAAAAACGTCTCGCCCGCAGTCTAGGCAAGGCAGTCGCGCCTGCGCCGCCGGCCGCCGCGGCGCCCTTCACCGCGGCGAGAACAATTGACTCTTTTGCGCCGTCAGCGGTTCTGCGACCGTGGCAATCCGATCACCGTGCCCTCGCGCCGCGCATCGGCAGCGCCGTACTGCTTGCCGTTGCGCGGGTTCACCAGCACCGCCTGCACCGAGCCGATGTCGGCGTTGCCGACGGTGTAGCCGAGCGCGCGCAGGCCCTCGACGGCGGCCTGCGGGTACGCCGCTTCCACCGTGACGTTGCTCGTCGCGCTGGTCACCGACAGGCGCGGCGCGTTGATCGCGTCCTGCAACGTCATCTTGTGATCGAGCAGGTTCAACGTCACGTTGAGCACCGTATTGATGATCGTCGCGCCGCCGGGCGAGCCGTAGGCGATCAGCGGTTCGCCGTCGGGCGAAAACAGCATCGCCGGTGTCATGCTGCTGCGCGGACGCTTGGCCGGTTGCACGTCGTTGTAGCCGGCGCTGGCGGTGAACGGGTTCGTCGTCGGCACGGTGTTGAAGTCGGTCAGCTCGTTGTTGAGCAGAAAGCCGTGACTCTTCTTCGTGCCGTCATTTTGCGTGTAGCCGGCGAAGACGCCGATGCCGTGCGAAGACTCGATGGTGTTGGTGAACGAGACCATGTTGCCCCAACGGTCCACCACCGAGAAGTGCGTCGTCGTCTCGCCGGGGCCGGTGACGGGCTCAGCCACCGCTAGGCGCGTGCGGGATTGCAGACCCGCCACTTCATACGGGCGCGGATCGCCGGGCGTCGGGTTCGGCACAATGCGCGCACCGGGCACGATGGCCGCGCCGCGCGTGCCGACGTAGGTGTTGTCGAGCAGGCCGCGCTGCGGCACCGGCACGAAGTCGGCGTCGCCCATCCAGATCGAGCGGTCGGCGAACGCCAGCCGCATCGCCTCGGCCATGACGTTGGACGTCTTCGCGCTGCCGAAGCCGTAGCCCTGGCTCGCATCGCCGATCGGGAAGCGCTCCAGCATCTTCAGCATCTGCAGCAGCGCGAGGCCGCCGGACGACGGCGGCGACATCGCCTTGATGGTGTAGCCGCGGTAGCTGCCCTGCGTCGGCGAGCGCAGCGCCGGGCGGTACGCGGCGAGGTCTTCGTAGGTCATGCTGCCGCCCTTGCCATCGACGATTGGGCCCGTCGCCATGAGGCGGCCCGGCTTGGCGAACCTCTGGCCTTCGACGATGCCCTTGGCGATGTCGCAACCCTTGTCGGGCATGTAGCGGTAGAAACAATCGGCGCCGTGGCGCGCGATCAGGCGCAGCGTTTCGGCCAGCGGCTTGTTCTCCACCAGCGAGCCGGCGACCGGCCCCAGCGTGCCGTTGCCGTTGGGGCAGAAGACCGCTGTCGATTCGGGCGAGTTCTGCGAGCGTGCATTGCAGCTGACGAGGGCGTAGCGCAATGTGGCCGCAAAGCCGCCGTCGGCTAGCGTGATCGCGGGCTCGAGCACGTCCGACAGGTCGAGCCGGCCGAAGCGGCGCAGCGCCAGCTCGCTGCCGCGCACCATGCCCGGCACGCCGACAGCCACGCCTTGCAGCGATGAATTCGGCACACCGGCGAACATGTCGGGCGTGGCCGCAGCCGGAGCCTTCTCGCGCGTGTCGATGACGAAGGTGCGGCCACGCGGCCCACGGTGTTTGCCGCGTTGGTCGTCGTCAGCGTCGTCGTCATGCCAACGTTCGTGGCCGCCGCGTCCGGCGAGGTGGATCATCATGAAGCCACCGCCGCCGATGCCCGCCGACTGCGGCTCGACGACATTGAGTGCGTAGGCAATCGCCACCGCGGCGTCGATCGCGTTGCCGCCCTGTTCGAGGATGCGCGCGCCGGCCTCGGCGCCGTACGGGTTGGCGACGGCGACGACGCCCTTGCGAAACGCCGGGCCGCTCGGCGGCAGCGGCGTGACGTTGGACGACGCGCCGCGAGCCGTCTCGTGAGGCCGGTCGCCTTCGTCACCGTGCGCCGCGCCGATCACGCCGCAGGCGAGCAGGGCGGCCAGCGGCAGCGCTCGAGGGCCGCGCAGGATTGACGAGGATGGGCGTGAGCGCGAACAGGGCATGACAGTCTCCTTGTTAAAGCGACCCCATCTTGTGCCAGCGCACGCCGTTCCACAACCAGCCAACCCTGCGCATCGCGCGTGCTCACGCAGGGTCGAAGACCTCGTCGTCGCCCGACAGCGTGCGTTGCACCGCGTCGCGCGCGCGTTGACGCAGCGCTTCGTCGATCATCTGTGCCGGGCGCTGGTTGCGCAGAGCGCGCACCGGCTGGCGCGGGCTGTCGCTGGCCATCATCATCATCGACGGCGACTCGACTTCGGGCAACATGGAAGCCAGCGTCGTTTCCGGACGTTCGAGCGAGATCGGCACCTCCGGCGTCACGGCGTAGCGCGGCGTCAGCGCGACGAACATCGCCACCGCGGCGCTGCCCAGCGCCAGGCTCATGCGCTGCACCCGCGGCGAGCGCAGCGTGTAGGCCGGCGCGAAGACGCGCGGCGGTTGCGCGGCGGGCAGCGGCGTCAGGTCGGTGAAGCCCCGCTGCTCGATGGCGCGGCGCAACGTCAGCGGCGGCCGATGTTCTTCGGGGACGCGCAGCATGCGCGCGCCACGCA
>JANNJX010000674.1:0-1760 GCA_031396005.1 Burkholderiales bacterium | reverse complement strand
ACGAAGAGCTGCGTTGCCGTGGTGCCGGAGAACGCGTTGGTGTAGGCCGCGGCCGAGACCTGCGCCGTGCCGCTGACCGGTGCGATCGCGCCGTCGGTGGTGGTGTCGCCGCTGTCGACGTTGATGCGCAGGTTCTGGCCGCTGTTGCTGACGACGCGCAAGCGGTCGGCGGCGGGGTTGAAGTCGACGCCGAAGTCGGTGCCGTCCAGCGCCGTGAACGGGTTGTCGTCGCCGGCCAGGGCCGCCAGCGTGGACTTGAGCGTCGCTGCACCGGTGCCCGGGTCGATCGTGTAGAGCTTGCCGCTGCTGGCCAAGGCGTAGAGCTGGCCGTCGGCGGGCCGGTAGTCGATGCCCAGCAGCGTCTCGCCCGAGGCCAGGCCGCTGACCGTGACGGTGCCGACCGCGGCGCCCGGGGCGGCGCGGTTGAACGACAGCAGCTTGCCGCTGGCCGTGAGTGCCACGGTGTCGCCGACCTCGACCGGGGCCGGCATGTTGTTGTTGTCGTCATCGTCGTTGTCGCTGCCGCCGCAGGCGGCCAACAGGGCCGCGCTGGCGATCACCGTCAAGGCCGCGGACATGCGGAAGGACTTCTTGCTGCGCATCATGATGGGTGTTCCTAAAAGAGGTTGGAGAGGTCGAAGCCACCCCCTGCCGCCGCCACGGGGCGCGACAGCAGCGGGGTCACTGCGAGCACTACCGACGCGCGCCGTCGATGGATGCGGCGTTACCTGGAGTTACCCGAGAGGCAAATTCGTGTTCAGCGCGCAGTGCACGCGAGCTGCGCGCGACAGGGCAAGCCGCCAGCCTGCTCCGCGCGCAGTCAGGTGCTGACGCGCACGGTCATCGCCAGGCCGGAGGCGTGCTGCGTCGGCAGCAGCGTGTCAGCGCTTCTTGTCCTGCGGCGCTGCGGGCTTGTCGTCGGCCTGCTTCTGGTCGCCGATCACGCCCTTCAACGGGCAGACCGAAAACGCCGGGCACTTTTTGCAGCCCACGGCCAGCGCGATCGGGCACAGCGTCATGGTCATTCTCCTGTGAGCAACGAACTCTTTGCCTGTGAAGCATAGGGACGCCGCCGCGGGTGTCGATCACCACCAACCCTGAGCGCTGCGGGTCCGGCGCTAGCGCGTCTTCAACCCCAGCACCCTGTCCGCCACGCAACGTCCTTGCGCCTGGGCGGCGACGACCGCGCTGCGGAAATGGATGCCCGCGTACAGACGCGACAGTGAAGCCTCCTGCGCCGCCGCGGCAAAACTCGTGAACGTGCGCGGCCCCCAGCCGCGGTCGTTGTGGGCGTTGCCGGTGAACGATGTCTGCGCACCGAACAGCCTGGACAGCACCGCTGCGGCCGCGGCCGATTGCACCGGGTGGGTGCCACCACCTCACGCAGGCGCGAACGCCTCGGCCACGCGCGTGACCTTCTTGCCCGCGATGATCATGCCCAGCACTTCGTCTTCGGTGACTTCGGCGGTGCGGTAGGTGCCCACGGTCTTGCCGTTCTTCATCACGCTCAAGCGATCCGACAGGCCGAACACATCGGGCATGTCGTGCGAGATCAGGAAGATGCCCACGCCCTGCGCCTTCAGCTTGCGCACCAGGTCGTGCACCATGCGCGTCTCTTCGGGCCCCAGCGCCGCGCAGGGCTCGTCCATGATCAGCGCCTTGGCGTTGAAGTACAGCGCGCGCGAGATCGCCACCACCTGGCGCTGCCCGCCGGACAGCGAGCGCACCGGCACGCGGATGTTCTTGAAGTTCGGGTTCAG
>JANNJX010000671.1:0-2736 GCA_031396005.1 Burkholderiales bacterium | reverse complement strand
TCGGCATAGCCGCCGAGCGAGGCCACGCCTTCCTGGATGCGGGCGCCACCGGAATCGTTCAAGCCGATGACCGGCGCGCCGACCTTCATCGCCTGGTCCATCACCTTGCAGATCTTCTCGGCATGCGCTTCAGACAGCGCGCCGCCGAAGACGGTGAAATCCTGACTGAAGACGAAGACCAGGCGGCCGTTGATCATGCCGTAGCCGGTGACGACGCCGTCGCCCGGCACCTTGTTGTCGGCCATGCCGAAATCGACACAACGGTGCTCGACGAACATGTCCCATTCTTCGAAGCTGCCCTGGTCGAGCAGCAACTCGACGCGCTCGCGCGCCGAGAGTTTGCCTTTGGCGTGCTGCGCGGCAATGCGCTTTTCTCCGCCTCCCTGGCGCGCGGCGGCGCGTTTCGTTTCGAGTTGCAGGGTGATGTCGTGCACGTCGTTGTCTCCTCAGCTTTTTTCGAACAGGTCGAGCAGCGTGCGCGCGGCCGCCGAAGGCGCCTGGCGCGCATGAACGACGTCGTCCTGCATCGCCGGCAGCGCCGCACGCACGGCGGGGTGGCGCTTGAAGTCGGCCGCGAGGCCGGCGCCGATGATGTCCCACATCCAGGCCAGCGCCTGCTCGCGGCGGCGCTGGTCGAACGTGCCGTCAGCGCGGCGGCGCAGGGTCTGCGCCTGCACGGCGGCCCACACCGCGGCAACGCCCTCGCCCGTCAACGCACTGGCCGGCAGCACCGGCACACCGCTGATGTTGGCCATCGCGCGCGTGGCGGCATCGGCATCGAGGTCGGCCTTGTTGATGACCACCAGATCGGCCCGCTCCATCACGCCGCGCTTGATCGCCTGCAAGTCGTCGCCGGCGTTGGGCAGTTGCAGCAGCACGAAGAGGTCGGTCATGCCAGCAACGGCCGTCTCGCTCTGACCGACGCCAACGGTTTCGACGATCACGACATCGAAGCCCGCCGCCTCGCACATCAACAATGCCTCGCGCGTGTGCTCGGCCACGCCGCCGAGCGCGCCGGAGGTGGGCGTCGGCCGGATGAAGGCTGCGTCGTTGACAGAGAGCTTTTCCATGCGCGTCTTGTCGCCGAGGATCGAGCCGCCGGAGAGCGTCGATGAGGGATCGACGGTGAGCACGGCGACGCGGTGGCCCTGCGCAATCAGGTGCAGGCCGAGCGTCTCGATGAAGGTGCTCTTGCCGGCGCCGGGCACGCCGGAGATGCCGACGCGCAGGGAACGGCCGGTGTGGGACAGCAGCGTGCTCTGCAGTGCGTCGGCCTGCGCGCGGTGGTCGGCGCGGGTGGATTCGATGAGGGTGATAGCTTTGGCGAGGGCGCGGCGGTCGCGGCGCAGAACGCGCTCTGACAACCCCACCCGTTCGTCCTGAGCTTGTCGAAGGACCTGTTCGAGATCCGCGGGCCCTTCGACAGTCTCAGGGCGAACGGATGACCCCCGTTCGGGCTGAGCTTGTCGAAGCCCTCCGCGAGACTTGGCCAACTCGCTGACTCGCGCCCAATCTCCAGCGATCAATGCCTCCTTCTTCGCACGCGACCAGCCCTTGATCCGCAGCTCCGCCACGAGCGCCTCGTCGCGACCGGCGGCCTCCTGCGACCACACCAGTTCCACCGGCCGCTTGTCATGCGTGTAGCCGGGAACTTCGCCCGCTTGATGCTGCCCGATCCGGCGTTCGAGCTCGTCGGTATGACCCGTGTAGTACGAACCGTCAGCACACTTCAACACGTAGACAAAAAAAGGCTTCATACGCGGACGCTGGTCCCGCACGGGCCCTTCGACAAGCTCAGGTCATTCGACGGGCTCACGATGCACGGGCCCTTCGACAAGCTCAGGTCATTCGACGGGCTCACGATGAACGGGCCCTTCGACAAGCTCAGGGCGAACGGATGGGATACGGACTTCACGCGCCCTGGCCTCCCGCACCACCATCATCCTTGGGCGGCCAAGACTTGCCCGCCTTTTTGGCTTCGTGATAGTCCGTCCAATCACGCAACTCTGCTTCATGCTTGGCTTGCGACGATCGCTTGTACCGCGCGCTCATGCTTTCTTCTTCGCCACTGACCCCCACCGCCTTCCTGATCTGCTCCAGCACATCCTTCGCACTCGCCGGAATCGGCGTGCCCGGCCCGTAGATGCCCTTCACTCCCGCCTCGTAGAGAAACTCGTAGTCCTGCTTCGGGATCACGCCGCCGACGAAGACGATGATGTCGTCGGCGCCCTGATCCCTCAGCGCGGTGATGATCGCCGGCACCAGCGTCTTGTGGCCCGCTGCGAGCGTGGAGACGCCGACCGCGTGCACGTCGTTCTCGATCGCCTGGCGTGCGCATTCTTCCGGCGTCTGGAACAGCGGGCCGATATCGACGTCGAAACCGAGGTCGGCGAACGCCGTGGCAACGACCTTCGCGCCGCGGTCGTGCCCGTCCTGGCCGAGCTTGGAGATCATCACGCGCGGGCGGCGGCCTTGCGCTTCGGCAAAGGCCGCGATCTCTGCCTTCAGCTTGTCCCAACCCTCGGCACTGTCGTAGGCGGCTGCGTACACACCGGTCACCTTTTGCGTATCGGCGCGGTGGCGCCCCCAGATTTTTTCGAGCGCGTCGCTGACCTCGCCGACCGTGGCGCGCAGGCGAACGGCCTGGATAGCGAGGTCGAGCAGATTGCCCTGCTGCGTTTGGGCGCACGCGGTCAGCGCATCGAGCGCGGCACGGACTTTGGCGGCATCGCGCTT
>JANNJX010000651.1:0-2266 GCA_031396005.1 Burkholderiales bacterium | reverse complement strand
GACACTCAAGTTGCCGCCCCGGCCCTCGGCCCGACCAGCGATCGGCCGCCGGTCGGCCGCTTCTTCATGGCGTTCTGCGCGCTGCTCGCGTTGGCGCTCGGCTTGGCCATCTTGTCGGAGGCCGGCGCAGCCACCGGCGTTGGCGAGCCGCACGCCGAGGCACGCGCAAAGCCTGCGCAGCACGACCCCGAACGCTGAAGTTCTCGGGCCGTCAGGCCACCATCCTCTTTTCACCCACGCCGTAGAGGTTGCTGGTGCAGCGCCCGCACAGCGCCGGGTGCGTGGCATCTTGGCCGACGTCGTCGCGCCAGTGCCAGCAGCGTTCGCACTTGGTCGCCGTCGAGGGCCGCACCGTCACCGCCAGCGTTTCGCCGGCGACGACAGCGGCCGCCGAGGTGATGAAGACGAACTTCAGGTCGTCGCCGAGCGAGGCCAGCAGCGCGCGGTCTTCGGCATCGGCGGCGACGCTGACGTTGGCCTGCAGCGACGAGCCGACGGCGCCTGACACGCGCACGGCCTCGATCGACTTGTTGACCTCGTCGCGAATGGCGCGGATGCGTTGCCACTTGGCGAGCAGCGCCGCGTCCGGCGCCTCGAAGGTCGAGAACGTCTCGGTGAAGATCGACACCGAACGGCCCGGCGCCAGGATCGGCCACGCCTCTTCGGCGGTGAACGACAGGAACGGCGCCATCCAGCGCAGCATCGCGTGCGTGATCTGCCACAGCGCCGTCTGCGCGCTGCGGCGGGCGAGCGACTGCGGCGCCGTGGTGTAGAGGCGGTCCTTCAGCACGTCGAGATAGAACGCGCCCAGGTCTTCGCTGCAGAACAGCTGCAGCTTGGCGACCACCGGTTGGAACTCGAAGCGCTCGTAGTGGGCGAGGATTTCCGTTTGCAGCTCGGCCGCGCGCGACAGCGCCCAGCGGTCGATCTGCAGCATCTGCTCTCTCGGCACGGCTTGCGCGGCGTCGAAGTCGCTGATGTTGGCGAGCAGGAAACGCAGCGTGTTGCGGATGCGGCGGTAGCTGTCGACCACGCGCGCCAGCACGTTCTTGTCGATCGGCGGGTCGTTGGCGTAGTCGGTCGAGGCCACCCACAGGCGCACGATCTCGGCGCCCGGGTCCTTGGCCGCGGCCTTGATGTCGATGATGTTGCCGAGCGACTTGCTCATCTTGCGGCCCTGGCCATCGACCGTGAAGCCGTGCGTCAGCAGGCCGCGATAAGGCGCGCGGCCATCGAGCGCGCAGCCGAGCAGCAGCGACGAGTGGAACCAGCCGCGGTGCTGGTCGTGGCCTTCGCAGTAGAGGTCGGCCTCGGGACCGCTCTCGTGGTAGCCGCGGTCGCCCGGCGGACCTTCGTGCGAGCCGCGCAGCACGTGGAAGAAGGTCGAGCCCGAATCGAACCAGACTTCGAGGATGTCGTTGCTCTTGGTGTAATGCTGCGCGTCCTGCGCGCCGACGATCTGCTCCGCCGTGGTGCGGCTCCAGGCTTCAACGCCGCCTTCGGTGACGATCGTGATCGCGCGGTCGAGGATCGTCATCGTGTCAGGGTGCAGCTCGCCGGTCTCCTTGTGCAGGAAGAACGGCAGTGGCACGCCCCAGTTGCGCTGGCGGCTGATGCACCAGTCCGGGCGGTTGGCGATCATGTCGCGCAGCCGCGCCTTGCCGTTCTCCGGGTAGAACGCCGTTGCTTCGATGGCATCCTGCGCCATCCGGCGCAGCGTCTGCGGCGCCTTGTCTTTGGTGAACACGCCTGCGCCTTCGTCCATGCGAATGAACCACTGCGCGGCAGCGCGGTAGATCACCGGCGTCTTGTGGCGCCAGCAATGCGGGTAGCTGTGCGTGATCGTGCTGGTGGCGAAGAGGCGGCCGGCATCGCGCAGCGCGTCGATGATGGCCGGCACCGCTTTCCAGATGTGCTGGCCGCCGAAGAGCGGGAAGTCGCCAGAATAAGCGCCGTGCGCCCCGACCGGGTTCAGGATCTGATCGACCTTCATGCCGTGCGACACGCACGAGTTGAAGTCGTCGACGCCGTAGGCCGGCGACGAGTGGACGATGCCGGTGCCGTCGTCGGCCGTTGCGTAGTCGGCGAGGTAGACCGGTGACAGGCGGTCGTAGCCGGCATCGACGTGCGCGAGAGGATGGCGGAAGGCGATGCCGGCGAGCTTGTCGCCCTGGATCGTGGCGATCACCTTGCCCTGCAGGCCGTAGCGCTGCAGACAGGCACCGACCAGCGACGCCGCGAGCACGAGCTGGCCGCGCTCGGTGTG
>JANNJX010000604.1:0-24210 GCA_031396005.1 Burkholderiales bacterium | reverse complement strand
GGCCATAGACCATGCCGTACAGGCCGTCGAGCGTGCGCGGCAGCAGCGCCGCCGTCTCGTCGCCGGGTTGGGCGGCGAGCAGCCGCATCACATCGACGGCGGCTTGCAGCTCGCGCAGCACGCCGAAGAACTCGGCCGCGTTGGCAGCGCCGATGCGTCCCTGCACGAACACGCGTTGCGCGGCCTCGCACAGGCCGGACTTGAGCACGTTGGAGATGTCTTCCCAGCCGCGCGGGCTGGCGCCGACGAGGTGGTCGTTGGCGAGTTGGGCCTGCGTGTCGTCGAGCTTGTCCGGCCGCACCTTCAGATACGCCACGACCTCGGGCGCGAAGCCCGACGCGATGGCGTGGGCGAGGAAAGCGTCGATCGTCGTCTGCACATTGAAATGGAACATGCGGTCGGCGAGCGCAGTGCCCATGTCGTGGCTGACCGCGCCGTGAAAACTGGCGTTGCCGGCAGCCATGACTTGCCAGCCGTCAGGCAGCGTGTAATGGCCGACGCGGCGGTCCAAGATCAGCGAGTAGGCCGAGATCTGCAGGCGCTGGTCGGCGGCGGTGAGCTCGTCGAGAAAAAGGATGCCCGCGGGTTGGTCCGGCCCGGGCAGGAACTCGGGTGGGAACCAGACGGTCTTGGCCTGTACGTCGTCGGCATAGATTGCGCCGCGAATGTCCACCGGCTCGATCGTCGTCAGGCGCAGATCGACCAGCGGCACGTCGAAATGCGCTGCGACCTGGCGCACGACGGACGACTTGCCGACGCCGCGCGGCCCCCACAACATGCTGGCGCGGCGGCGCAGCGTGGCGTCGGCGTACTGCTCGATCAGCGCCGCCTTGGCGGCAGCGATCGACAGCGGCGGGATGTTCATCGGGTTGCCGTGCATTCGATCAGGTCTCTTTGGGTTGCAGCACTGGCCACGCCGACGCATCCAACCGCCGCGGCCATGGCGGGACCTCGAAGCGCGGCAGCTCCTGCATCGAAAACGCCAGCGCCAACAGCAGCGTGGGAAGGTTGAACAGCATCATGCGCAGCGGCGAAAAGTCATCGAGCGCGGCGCGCGGCAGCATCGACACGCCGCCGATCATGCCGAGCGCCGTCAACGTCGGAATGCCGCGCCGAAGAGCAGCGCCCCAACGCGCCCGGACATACCGTTCGTGAAACGCGGCGGGCGATTGCGACAGCGTGAACACGAGGTGCTGCACGGTGCGCGCCAGTTTGGCTTCGGCGCTCGTGCTGCGCCGAGGCTCCTTGCCGCGCAGCCGCACCTTGCCGGTCCAGCTGTCCTTGCGCGAACGTGCAACGCGCAGGGGCGACCAGTCCCAGCCGATGACGGCGAGCAGGTCTTCGGGCAGCGTGACGGCGGAGGCCGCGGGCGCGGCCAGTTCGAACTCCGCCGCCATGCCTTTGGTGCGCGGCACACGCGTGTGCAGTTCGTAGCCGCCGAACTGCGAGGTCGCTTCGGAGAGGATCAGCTTCGCGCCATCGAGCCGAAAGCAGAGCGCGGTCAGCGAGCCCGGTGCGGTGCTGAACTGCCGCTGCGGCGTCACTGCCTCGATGCGCTGCAGCAGCTCGCCGGCATCGCCCCCCTCGGCCATCAGGCTGGCCTTCACTCCGCCTTCAACCTGCAAGTGGCGCGTGAGGCAGAAATAGTCTTCGTACGGGTTCTCGAGTTCGAGCGTGTCGCGCAGCGACGGCGTGCCGTCACGTTCGATGGGCTTGAAGACGATGCGCCGTTCGTGCCGGTTGCTGGCGCCCAGGTCCACATGGCGCCCGCGGCGCGTGAACGGCTCGACGAGACCGATGATCTGGTGATGCGTCAGCGGCTGCATGGCGGGTGAGCAGCCATCCTACCGGCTGCACGCTACGGCGGCTCTACAGGCTCGTCGCCCGCGCTGGCCCGACGAGCTTCGCCAGCTCGGCGCCGTTGCTGACGAGCAGCTTGCGCATCACGCTGGCGCGGTGCACGTCCACGGTTTTCGGGCTGATGGACAGCGTCTTGGCGAGTTGCTTGCTCGTTTGGCCGCTAAGCAATCCGTCGAGCACTTCGAGTTCACGCCGCGACAGCCGGGCCAGCAGTTGCTGCACGCCTTGCGCCTGCTGCTTGCGCTCGTAGTGCGCCGCGGCCAGCTTGACCAGGCGGTTGATGCTGTGCAGGAAGGCCTGCGAGTTGAACGGCTTTTGCAGGAAGTCGATTGCGCCGCGCTGCATCGCGTTGACGGCCGCCGGCACGTCGCCGTGCGCGCTGAGGAAGATCAGCGGCACGTCGATGCCTTCTTCGATCAGCTGCTGCTGCAACTCGAGGCCGCTGACCACGGGCATGCGCAGGTCGAGCACGGCGCACACGGGGCCGCGCGCCTCGCGCAGCGCTTGCACGAAGCTCTCGGCGTTGTCGAAGCTGAGCGAGACGATCTTCACCGATTCGAGCAGCCACATCAGCGCGTCGGTGACGTCGCGTTCGTCGTCGACGAGGAAGACCTGCACGGGGGGCGTCTCGCGCATCACGGCGCCTCCTTCACGGCCGGTAGCGTGAAGCGAAAACACGCGCCGCGTGCGCGGCCCGCGACGAGCCGCAGCGCGCCGCCGTGCGATTCGACGATGGTGCGGCAGATCATCAGGCCCATGCCCAGGCCCGCGGCCTTGGTGGTGAAGTAGGGTTCGAAAATGCGCTCGGCCAGATCGGCGGGCACGCCGGGGCCGTTGTCGCTGATCTGCACGCTGGCCTTGCTGCGGCCTTCGATGCCGAGCGCGATCTCGATCGTGCGCTTGTCTGCGGCCACGTCTTGCATCGCATCGATGGCGTTGACCAACAGGTTGACCAGCACCTGCTGGATCTCGACCGCATGGCAACGCACGACGAGTGAGGGCATGACGGCGTTGACCTGCACCTTGGCCTGCGCCGCGCGCAGCGGCACGTCGAGCAGGCTGATCGTTTGCTGCACCAGCGCCACCAGGTCGAGGGCTTGCGACTGCGGTTGGTGGCGCGAGACGAAACTGCGCACGTTGCGGATGATGTCGCTGGCCTGGTCGAGGTGGCCGGCCGCTTTGTCCAGCGCCTGCGCCAGCTCGGGCCGCGTTGCGAGTTCATCGCGCAGGCGATGCCGCAGGCCGCCGAGATAACTTTGGCAGGCGTTGAGCGGCTGGCCCAGCTCGTGTGCCAGGGCCGACGCCATCTGGCCCATCAGCGACAGCCGCGACGCATGCGCCAGCGCCGCCTGCTGCGCATGCTCGCGGTCGCGTGCCTGGCGCTGCTCGGTGACGTCGGAGAACGCGAAGGCGACACCGAGGCCGTGACCCGATAACGGCGCCGCGACCACCGACAGCGCACGCTGCTTGCCGCTCGCAGCTAACCACGCGATCTCGAAACGATCGACCTTGCGTCCCAGGCTGGCCGCAACGGCCTCGCGCACGCGCGCGGCCAGCGACACCGTGCCGCCTTCCGGCACCAGCACACGTGCCGCGTCGCCGGCCACCACATCGAAGCGCGCCCGCGAGGCCGCGCCGAGCGTGCTTTGCAGCGCGCGGTTGACATCGACGATCTCGCCCTCGGCGTTGGCCACCAGCACGCCGAGCGGCATGTGGCGGAACAGCGCGCGGTACTTCTCGCGGCTTTCCACCGACAGCTCTTGCGCCGCCCGCCGCCGCTCGACCTCGGCGCGCAAGGCCTCGTTGCTGCGCGCCAGGTTCAAAGTGCGCCGGGCCACGGTCTGCTCGAGGCGCTGGTTAGCGCGCCGCAACTGGTCTTCAGCGCGCCGGCGGTCGTTGATGTCCTGCACCACCCAGACCGACGGCGAGCGCGGGTCTTCGGGGTCGATCATGCGGCCCGAGATCAGGCACCACAGCAGCTCGCCGTTCTTCTTCAGCATCGCGCGCTCGTGCGTGTAGGCGTTGTGGCGCGCAAACGCGGCATACATGCGGCCAACTGTCTCGTAGTCGGCCTCGTTGCTGTAGAGCCGGCGCACCGGTTGGCTGTCGAGCTCGCCGGGTTCGTAGCCGAAGATTTGCGCCATGCGCGCGTTGGCCCAGAGAAAGTGCCGGTCCTGCATGTAGCTGATGCCGACGACGGTGTTCTCGAGCACCAGCTCGTGCGGGAACTCGGCGTCGCCCGGGCGCAAGCTGCCTCGCGCGTGTAGCGTCGTTGGCAATCGAGTGTTGGCGATGGCGGCTTTGCCCATGCCGGGATTCTGGTGCTGTGCTGCACGGCACCGCGCTGCGTCAAACCCTTGGTGAGCGGCGTATTCCCCTACGAAATCTCTTTAGCCGGCGCGGAATCGCACCCGATCGCGCCGCCGGCGCGCGCTCCTAAAGTGTCTCGTCATCTTGAACAGGAGACAGTCATGGCATCGACTCTGAAACAAGCCGCCGACACCATCCTCGACTACACCGTGCATCGCGCCGGCGGCGCACCGGGCGTGGTGGCGATGGGCACCGACCGCAACGCCAACACCTATGAAGGCAGCGCCGGCAAACGCGAGCTCGGCAAAGACACGGCGATGAGCCTGGACTCGGTGATGGCGATCTTCTCCACCACCAAGGCGATCACAGGCACCGCGGTGATGCAGCTCGTCGAAGAAGGCAAGATCGCGCTGGCCGACGTGGCCAAGAAGTACGTGCCCGAGATTGCCGAGCTGCAGGTGCTCGACGGCTTCGACGCCGCCGGCCAGCCGAAGACGCGCGCGCCGAAGCGCGACATCACCGTCAACGACCTGCTGGTGCACACCAGCGGCCAGGGCTACGAGTTCTTCAGCGCCGACGATCTGAAATACCGCACGGCCAAGGCCATCCCGACCGTCGTCTCGTGCACCTTCGCCTCGATCCGCACGATGCTGCTGCACGACCCCGGCGAGCGCTGGACCTACGGCCCGAACATCGACTGGCTCGGCCGCATCGTCGAGCAGCAGCGCGGTAAGCGCCTGGGCGAAGTATTCGCCGAGCGCATCTTCGGCCCGCTCGGCATGAGCGACATCGCCTTCACGATGAACGACAGCATGCGCGCCCGCCGCGCCGTCATCCACGACCGCGCGGCCGACGGCAAGTTGACCCCCTTGCCCGACCTGATGCTGCCGCAGCCGCCCGAGATGGACATGGGCGGGCATGGCCTGTACGCGAGCGTCGGCGAGTACATGAAGTTCATCCGCATGTTCTTGAACGACGGCGCCGGGCCGCACGGCCGGGTGTTGAAAGCCGAGACGGTCGAAGCGATGTCGAAGAACGGGCTGCCTGCGGGCATGACCAGCGGCGGCTGGCCGACGTCGATCCCGTCGCTAACCAACGCCGGCGAGTTCGACCCCGGCGTGAAGAAGACCTGGGCGTACACGTTCCAGCGCAACGAGGAGCCGACGGCCAGCGGCCGGCCCGCGGGCTCGCTGATGTGGGCGGGCCTCGGCAACCTCTTCTACTGGATCGACCGCAAGAACGGACTCGGCGGCTTCTGGGGCTCGCAGATCCTGCCGTTCCAGGACATCGCGTCGTACCCGGGGTTCGTCGATTTCGAGACCGCGGTCTATCGCAACCGGTGAGGAGGGCGCGCATGTTCACCGTCGATATCGACACCGGCGGCACGATGACCGATGCGCTGGTGTCGGACGGCGCGACGCGCCACGCCTTCAAGGTGGACACGACGCCGCACGACTACACCGTGTCGCTGCTCGGTTGTTTGCAGGCGGCCGCGCAGCAACTCGGGCACGGCAGCGTCGAATCGTTCCTGGCGCAGGTGCGGCTGATTCGCTGGTCATCGACGATCACCACCAACGTGCTCGGCGAGCGCCGCGGCTCCAAGGTCGGGCTGCTCGTCAGCAAAGGGCAGGAGGCGACGCTGTACGGCAGCACGCGCTCGCCGGTGGTCGGTGAACTGGTCGCAGAGGGCGCGATCATCGGCCTGCCCGACAAGCCGAGTGCCGCCGACATTCTCGAAGGTGTGAAAGCGCTGCTCGAAGCCGGCGTGCGCCGCATCTGCGTCTGCCTGGCCGACTCGTTCCCCGACAACACGGCCGAGCGCGCGATCAAGACCGTGATCGAAGACCAGTACCCGGACCACATCATCGGCGCGGTGCCGGTGCTGCTGGGCAGCGAGATGGCGCCGCTGCGCCACGACCAGACGCGGGTGCACTACTCGCTGATGAATGCCTACACGCACCAGCGCCTGGCGACCTCGCTGTTCAAGGCCGAAGACATGCTGCGCGACGAGCAGCGCTGGAACGGCGCGCTGCTGATCGGCCACACCAGCGGCGGCGTGGCGCGCATCGGCAAGACCAAGGCGGTGGACACGATCGAGTCCGGCCCCGTCTTCGGCACCTTCGGCGGTGCCTACATGGCGGGCTTGTATGGCATCGAGAACGTGCTGTGCTTCGATGTCGGCGGCACCACCACCAAGGCCTCGATCGTCCGCGACGGACGGCCGGTGTTCCAGCGCGGCGGCGAGTTGATGGAAGTGCCGGTGCAGTCGTCGATTGCGATGCTGCGTTCGGCCGTGGTCGGCGGCGGCTCGGTGGCGCGCGTGAAAGCCAAGTCGGTTTCGCTCGGCCCCGACAGCATGGGCGCCGCGCCGGGCCCCGCCTGCTACGGCCTGGGCGGTGATGCGGCGACGCTGACCGATGCGCTGCTGGTGCTCGGCTACCTGAACCCGGACAACTTTCTCGGTGGCCGGCGCAAGTTGAACGTCGAGAGCGCGAGTGCGGCGATCGACAAGCACATTGGCAAACCGCTCGGCCTGTCGGTCGATGCCGCCGCGCTGGCGATCCGCGACGAGGCGGTGGCGATGATGGCCGAGCTGATCAGCAACACGCTCGCCGAAGCAAAACTTTCGGCCGGCGATACAGCGCTGTTCTGCTTCGGCGGCAACGGCCCGATGTTCGCCGCCTTCGTCGCTGCGAAGCTCGGCATGCCGGTGGCCTATGCCTTCGACCTCGGCCCCGTGTTCAGCGCCTTCGGCTCGTCGATCTCGGATGTCGTGCACCGCTACGAGCGCGGGCTGACGGGGCGGTGGGACGGTGAGGCTGCCTTGCAGGCGACGATGAGCGAGTTGAGCGTGCAGGCCGAGCGTGATCTGCGCGGCGAGGGTTTTAATCCCGCGCAAGCCTCCTTCACCTGGGAGCTTGACCTCGGCCGCAGCGAAGCCGAAGTCTCGACGGTCACGGCATCGGCTGCGGCGGGTGCAGTGCAGCAGGCAGTCACAGCGGCCGGGCACATCGGCCAACCCGTGCTCGGCATCCGTTTGCTGAGCCGCTTCGTCGTTGGCACACACGGTCTGAGCAAGCGCACGCACAAGGCCGCCAAGGAGACCGAGACCACGCGCGCGCTGCGCTTCAACGGCGCGGCGCAGGCGGCGAGCCCTGTGCATCGCTGGGAGGCGATGAACGTCGGCGACACGCTCGCCGGCCCGGCTGTCATCAACGGCGCCACGCTGACCTGCCCGGTGCCGCCGGGCTGGACGCTGCGTGTCGATGACTACGGCAATGCAGAACTGAAGCGCGCCTGAGGAGAGAGCACGACATGAACGAACGCATCCGCTTCACCGAGTACCTCGATCTCGATATCAACCGCGAGCACTGGCACTGCCACGACTGCGGCCACGCTCTGATCTCGGCGCGGCAGAACTACAAGCGCGGTTGCCTGGTGGCCGAGCGCATGCCCCAGGAGATCCACAACCCGGTGATCGACGGGCCCTACAGCTTCGCGCCCGACAAGAACTGGGTGCGCATTGTCGAGTTCTATTGCCCGGGCTGCGCGCGCATGATCGAGACCGAATACCTGCCGCCGGGGCATCCGATCACGCATGACATCGAGCTCGATGTCGATAGTCTGAAAGCACGCCTGGCCAAGGGCGAGTTGCAGGTCGTGCAAGGCAAGCTGGTCAAGGCATCGAAGGTGGCGGCATGAACGTCCCGCTGCAAGCCATCAGCTCGATCGACATCGACGTCGGCGGCACCTTCACCGACATCGTCCTCACGCTCGATGGCGAGCGCGTCATCGCCAAATGCCCGACGACGCCGCACGACCTGTCGATGGGTTTTGTCAACGCCATCGAAGCCGGCGGCGACAAGGTCGGCCTGACGGTGGAGGAACTGCTGCCCAAGATCGACATCATTCGCTACTCGACCACGGTGGCGCTGAACCGCCTGCTGCAGCGCATCGGCCCGCGCATCGGCCTGCTGATGACCGAGGGCCACGAAGACGCCATCATCATCGGCCGCGGTGCGCAGTGGACCGATGGCCAGCGCGTCGCGGAGCGGCGCAACATCGCGGTGCAGAACAAGCCGCTGCCGCTGATCGAGCGCAACCTGATCCTCGGCGTCAAGGAGCGCGTCGATTCGACGGGCGCCGTGCTGCGCCCGCTCGACGAAGAAGACGTGCGCCGCAAGCTGCGCCTGCTGATGGACCGCGGCGCGCGCGCCATCGTCGTCTCGCTGCTGTGGAGCTTCATGAACCCGGTGCACGAGAAGCGCGTGCGCGAGATCATCCGCGAGGAGTACAAGGAGTACCACATCGGCTTCGTGCCGGTGGTGCTGTCGTCCTCCGTGGTCAGCAAGATCGGCGAGTACGAGCGCACGATGACTGCGGTGCTCGACGCCTACCTGCAGCAGTCGATGCAGAACGACATCGGCGCGACCTGGGACAAGCTGCGCGACAAAGGTTATCGCGGCGCCTTCCTGATGATCCACAACTCGGGCGGCAGCGCCGACATCTTCAAGACGCCCGCATCGCGCACCTTCAACGGAGGCCCGGTGGCGGGCCTGATGGGCTCAGCCTACTTCGCCGAGAAGCTCGGCTACCGCAACGTGATTGCCGGCGACGTCGGCGGCACCAGCTTCGACGTTGCGCTCGTCGTCGAAGCCAGTGTGCGCAACTACACCTTCCGCCCGGTGATCGACAAGTGGATGGTCAACGTGACGATGATGCAGACGCTGTCGGTCGGTGCCGGCGGCGGCTCGATCGCGAAGGTCGAGGGCGGGCGACTCTCCGTCGGCCCGAAGAGCGCCGGCTCGATGCCGGGCCCGGCGTGCTACGACCTCGGCGGCACCGAGCCCACCGTCACCGACGCCGACGTGGTGCTCGGCTACATCAACCCCGACACCTACTTCGGCGGTCGCATGCCGCTGTCCAAAGCCAAGGCCGAGCGCGCGATTCGCGACAAGGTGGCGCAACCGTTGGGCATCGAAGTCACCGAAGCCGCCGCGCTGATCCGGCGCGTGATCGACGAGAACATGGCCGGCGCGATCAAGCGCGAAGTGCACATGCGCGGCTACCACCCGGAAGACTTCGTGCTCTTCGCCTTCGGCGGCGCCGGCCCGACGCACATGGCCGGCCTGCGCGGCGACGTGCCCAAGGCAGTGATGTTCCCGGCCGCGCCCGTGTTCTGCGCCATGGGCTCGTCGATCATGGATATCGTGCACATGTACGAGCAGTCGCGGCGCATGGTCTTCATGGCGCCGATGACGGAGCAGATCGTGATCGACCACGAGGCCTTCAACTCGACCGTCGGCGCGCTGATGGCCAAGGCGAAGCAGGAGCTGGCGAGCGAAGGGCTCGATGTGAACGCGGCGCAGTTTTCGCTCGAACTGGACATGCTCTACGGCGGCCAGGTGAACCTGAAGCGCGCTTCATCGCCGCTGCTGCGCATCGACAGCGATGTCGATGCGCTGGCGGTCTACAACGAATTCGAGAAGGAATTCTCCGAAGCCTTCTCACCGCTGGTCGTCAATAAACCCGGCGGCGTCTTCCTCGACAACTTCGTGCTGCGCGTGACCGTGCCGACGTGGAAGCCTGAGGTGCCGGTGTACGAGTTGCAGGGCGCCGATCCGTCGGCCGCGCAGCTCGGCAAGCGCAAGGCGTATTGGCCGGAGACGAAGCAGTGGGTCGACACGCCAACGTATCAGTTCGAGCAGTTGCAGCCCGGCAACGTGATCGTCGGGCCGGCGGTGATCGAGGCGGAGTTGACCACAATCGTCGTGCCGCCGGAGCAGAAGTTCTCGATCGAGAAGCACGGCCTGGGCATTCTCGAAGCGGTCAAACCGCCGCCACCGCGCAAGCGCATCGCAGCGCAGGTGGCTGTCGCGGGATGAAGCTGGTGCTTGCAAGGCGGCGGACGGGCCGCGTGCGCAGCGCAGAGGCTTGCCCTTCGCTGCGCTACGGGTTCCCTGCGCTCCTCGGCTTTGGGTCGCACCGCGTAACTCACTCCACTCACTGCATTCGTTTCGTTCGAACAGACGCGGTGAGTCAGTTCACGAAGCGCACGAGTACGCGAGCCGACCCAAAGCCTGCGGTGCTCGGCGGCGCCTATGCGCTGCACCCGCGGCCCGCCCGCCGCCTTGCCCGTTGCCGCTGTTCTTCTTCGCGGAGAAACACCGGTGCATCGGGCCCGAGGGCGGTGCGGCGACCGTGCGATTTCTGGTACTCCAGCATGAGCGCGGGCGCCGTGCCGTCCTCGGGCCAAGCGCGATCTCCGCAGCAAGCGGACTGAACACAAACCGACACGAGAACCCGTCATGGCCATCCCGACCCTCGAACAGAAACTGACCTGGTTGAAACCGAGCCCGCCGAGCGCGCGTGAACTCGATCTGGCGGCGCAGATCGACGCCGCCACCTTCGAGATCGGCTTTCAGCGCACCAACGACATCCTGGACGAAGGCATGGATGTCTTCGTGCGCTCGTGCCGCTGTGCGATGGGCGTGGCGGGTGATTCGCTGGTGGCGATCATGACGGCGGCCGGCGACATCGTGAACGGCTCCTGCGGCACCTACCTGCACGCCGTGATCCCGCCGCTGATCATCAAGTACATCCTCGCCACCTACGGCAGCGAGGTCCGTGACGGCGACCTCTGGTTCGCCAACGATGCGGTCTATGGCGGCGTGCACAACCCGGATCAGATGGTCTGCATGCCGGTGTTTCATGAGGGTGTGCTGGTGGCGTGGACTGCGGCGCTGGTCCACACGACGGAGACCGGCGCGATCGAGCCCGGCGGTATGCCGGTGTCGGCGACGACGCGCTTCGAAGAGGGCATGAATATTCCGCCGATGCGCATCGGCACCAACTTCAAGCTGAACGAAGACGTGGTCTCGATGTTCGTCGCCTTCGGCATCCGCGCGCCCTCGATGATCGCGGTCGATCTGAAGGCGCGCTGCACGACGGCCGACCGCGTGCGCACGCGCCTGTTGGAGCTGTGCGAGCGCGAAGGCCCCGACTACCTGACGGGCCTGTTCCGCAAAATGCTGCAAGTGGCCGAAGCCGGTGCGCGCGAACTCATCGAGCAGTGGCCCGACGGCAAGTACCGCTGCGTCACCTTCAGCGATGCGGTGGGCCTGAAGCAGGGCCTCGTGCGCTCGTGCTTCATGACTATCGAAAAGAGCGGCGACCGCATGCTGGTCGATCTGTCGCAGACCGGGCCCGAAACGCCGTCGCCCTACAACGCGCACCCGCAGGCGGCGATCGCGCATTTCTCTAACTACATCTACGAGTACCTTTTCCACGCGCTGCCGATCTCCAACGGCACGTTCGCCTCGATCGATTTCAAGTTCGGCCAGAACACCTGCCTGTCGCCCGATGCGCGCGCCGCCACGTCGTGCTCGGTGATGATCTCCACCGGCGTCATGAGCGCGGTGCACAACTGCTGTGCCAAGGCGATGTTCTCGACCGCACTGTGGCAGCAGGCCGGCGCGTCGATGGGCAACGGCGGCAACGCGCTGGTGCTGGCCGGCATGAACCAGTGGGGCGCGTTCTTCGCCGACATGCTGGCCTATTCGATCAACACCGAAGGGCAGGGCGCGCGGCCGACCGAAGACGGCATGGACGCATTCGGCTTCCCTTGGTGCGTGTTCGGCCGCGCGCCGAACACCGAGACGGTGGAGAACGAGTTCCCGCTGCTGGTGCCGCTGTCGAACCACTGGAAGGATTCCTGCGGCCACGGCAAGTACCGCGGCGGCGTCGGCACGGCGCAGATGTGGGTCGCTCACCATGCGCCGGCGGTGTACATGATGGCGATCGCCGACAACACCAAATTGCAGACACCGCAGCCGCTGTTCGGCGGCTACGCGCCGTGCACCGTGCCGGGCATCGGCATCCGCAATGCGAATGTCAAGGCGCTGATGGCCAGCGGCGATGCGAGCCTGAACCTCGACGTGCAGGAGCTGTTGACCGAACGCACGATCGGCGGCGACTACGAGGTCGAGTTCCAGGGCCGCTCGGTGCGGCCGTACAACAACGGCGACGTGGCGACGTTCGCGTTTTCCTGCGGCGGCACAGGGTATGGCGACGTGCTCGACCGCGATCCGAAGGCGGTCGAAGTCGATCTGTTGAAGGGCGTGTTGTCTGAAGGTACGGCGCGCAATGTCTACAAGGTGGCGTGGGATGCGGCGCTGCGACGCGTCGATCTCGAGGCGACCGCGAAGCTGCGCGCCGATGAATTGAAGGCCCGCAGAAAGCGCGGCAAGTCTTACGACGCTTTCGAGGCTGAGTGGCTGAAGCAGAAACCTGCCGACGAGATCTTGACGTACTACGGTTCGTGGCCCGACGCCAAGGTGGTGACGCCGCTGCTGCGCGCTTGACGACATGCTCTGGCGCCAGCGCATGCAAGACCTGTCGCGCAACGTCGGCAAGCCGCACGCGCCGCTGTTCGCGCCGTTGACGCTGGCGGCGTCGGCGCAGATCGAGGCAATCAGCGTGGACGAGATGGTTCTCGATGCCACGCGCTTGCGCAAGAACGCGAGCGAGATGCGGCGCATCCTCGGCTTGAACGCTGTCGTCTGTGCGGTGCCGTCGGCGATGGAGCGTGAATGCATCGGCGCGACGGTGACGAGCGACTCGCATCCGCGCCTCGCGGCATCGCTCGAAGCCGTGCGCCAGATCGCATCGGCCGACAGCAGCGAGCCGGTGTTGGTGGCGGCGCTGACGGGGCCGGTAACCCTGTTTGCGCAAACGCGCGCGGCCGGTGCCGACCTGGACAGCGAGGCAGCTTTCGACGCTATCGGCAGCACGCTCGCCACGCTGACGCGGCTGTATGCGGAGGCTGGCGTACACGTGCTGCAGTTTCATGAATCGACGTCGCCCGACGAGTCCGACCTCGATCACTGGAAGGGTGCGCTCGGCACCGCCGGCAACGTCGCGCGCTTTCATCGAGTGCCGCCGCTGCTGGTGATGGACAGTGCGCCGTCGTCTTGGCCGGCGCAAATGGTGGCCTGCCCAACGCACACGCAGCACGCCGGCGCGATGCCGCGCGCGCACGGCCGCGCCTGGAGCGCCGACCCCGCCGCGTGGCCGCGGCTGCCGGGTGACAACGCCAGCGAGCGCTACGTGACAACCGTCGCCGATCTGCCGTCCGACATGCCAGTGGCGACGATCAAGTCATGGGTCGATCGCTGCCGATGAGCACGGCCGACTACTGGAACGCCGAGCTCGAGACCAAGCCCTGGCCCGAGGTCGAGCGCTGGCAGGCCGAGCGCATCGGCGAGTTCTTGCCGGCCTTGCGCGAACGCTCGGCGATGTATGCCGCGCTGCATGCCCAAGCAACGCCACCGATGCGCTCGCTGGCCGATCTGCAGGCGCTGCCGTTCACGCTGAAGGATCACATCCGTGCTGCGCAAGACGATGCCAGCGACGCACAACCCTTCGGCGCCAACCAGGCGGTGCCGCAGCGCGACATCGTGCAGGTGCTGTCCTCCTCGGGCACGACCGGCGCGCCGCTGTATTACGCGCTGACAGCACGCGATGTCGAAGCCTTCGCCGATGCCATCGCCACCACCTGGTTCACCGCCGGCTTGCGTGCCGACGACACCGTCGCTCACCTCGTCGGCCTGCCGATGGTCGCCGGCGGCCTGCCGTATGCCGACGGTTTTCGCCGCGTCGGCGCCACGCTGTGCTGGCTCGGCGGCTTCCCCACCGAGCGCATCCTGCGCGAGATGCGGCGCCTGCGCTGCACGGCCGTGCTGGCCACTACGTCGTTCGGCCTCTATCTCGCGGGGCAGTGGGCGCTGCCGTCGCCGCTGAACAAGGTGCTGTGCGGCGGCGAGCCGGGCCTGAACCAGCCCGACATCCGCCAGCGCATCGGCACCGGCCTGGGCATCACGCACCTGCGCGAGGTGATGGGCCTGGGCGACGTGATCTCCGGCATGTGGAGCGAGTGCGAAGCGCAAGACGGCATGCACTTCAACGCGCAGCAGCATGTGGCCATCGAGCTGATCGACGCCGACAGTGGCGCCGCATTGCCCTGGCGCGAAGGCGCCAGAGGCGAGATCGTCTACACCGCGCTGGCCCGCGAGGCCACGCCGCTGGTGCGCTACCGCTCGCGCGACCATGCGCTGGTCACGGGCGCTGGTGTCTGCGCCTGCGGCCGCACCAGCCCGCGCATGCGCTGCATCGGCCGCACCGACGACATGCTGATCTACAAGGCGATGAACGTCTTCCCGACCGCCATCCGCGACCTGATCACGCAGGCCTTCGCCGGCCAGGTCGATCCGGCTTTGCGCATCTGGAAGCAGCACAAGGAGCAGGTGCGCTTCGACGAGGCGATCCCGCTCGACATCGAGGCCACGGCCGCCGTGCCGGCCGAGGCTTATGCCCAACTCTCGCGCGACATCGAAGCGCTGGTCCGTGCGCAGTTGCAGGTGCGCATCGCGCCGACCGTCGTCGCGCCGGGCACACTGCCGCGCAGCGCCTACAAGAACTCGCTGCTCGCCGTGCGCGACAGCGTTTGACCAGGAGACTGTCATGAACGTGATGAAGATGTTCGATCTGACCGGCAAGGTCGCGGTGATCACCGGCGCCGGCAATGGGCTGGGCTTCCAGTTCGCCGAAGCGATGGCCGAGGCCGGCGCCGATGTCGTCTGCGGCGACATCGACATGGAGAACGACGAGCGCACGGCGGAGCACGTGCGCCGGATCGGCCGCAAGGCGCTCGTCGTCAAGTGCGACGTGTCGCGAGGCCGAGGTCGCGGCCCTGTTCCAGGCCGCGGACAAAGCGTTCGGCGGCGTCGACATTGCGTTTGCCAATGCCGGCATCGCCGACCCGGCGCCGCAGCCGCTGCACGACTACCCGAGCGACAACTGGCACGCCGTGCTGGCGGTCAACCTCACGGGCGTGTTCTACACCGACCGCGAGGCGCTGAAGATCATGTCGCGGCAACGGCGCGGCAAGCTGATCAACGTGGCGTCGATGTGGGGCCTGGCCGGCGCGTCGAGCGTGCTGCCGCTGCCGGCCTACAACGCCACCAAGGGCGCCGTGGTCAACCTGACCCGCGAGCTGGCGCTCGAATACGCGGCGCAGAACATCCAGGTCAACGCGCTGTGCCCCGGCTTCTTCCACACGCGGATAGCAGACGGCGCCTACGACAACCCGGACTTCGTGGCCACGATCAACGCCTTCACGCCGATGGGACGCATGGCCGAGGCCAGCGAGATCAAGGGCTCGGCGCTGTATCTCGCGTCCCCCGCATCGAGCTACACCACCGGGCTGATGCTGGTCACTGATGGCGGCTGCATGGCGAAGTGACCGACCCTGCGGCCGTTATGGCCGGGCAAACCCTGGCCGTCGAGGGCGCGCTGGTGCGCCAGCAAGGCGCAGATTGCCCTCGGCCGAGCGTTATCCCCATCTGGCCGATGCGGCCACGCATGCGAAGAATCAGGACATGTCGCAGTTGATCACCCCCGCTGAACTGCCGAAGTGGGTGCCGGGCCAAAAGCTCGGCTCCAGCGAAGGCCTGGGGTGGCAGGGCATCTCGCTCACGTCGTACCGCTACGAAGCGTCCGACGTGGTCGTGCCTGCGTTGTCCGAGTTCGTCGTCGTCGCCTACCGGCGTGGCCACACCGACATCCAGCGCCGCTTCGAGGGCCGCTGGACGCGCACCCAATGCGAAGCCGGCGATGTGTCGTTGCTGACGCGCTGCCAGGGCTCGCACTGGCACTGGACCGAGCGCATCGACGTCTCGCATGCGTACCTCTCCGATGGCTTCGTCTCGCGCATCGCCGCCGAGGTGCTGGAGCGGCCGATCGCCGAGCTGCGGCTGCACGACCTGCTCAAGGTGCGCGACCCTTTCGTCACCGCCATCGTCGACAACATCGCGCGCGAAGCCCACGACCGGGCGCTCGGCGGTGGCCTGTACGTGCAGGCGCTGGCGACGCAACTGGTGGTGCACCTGTTGCGCCGCTACGCGTCGGTGGCTTATCGCGAAACCACGGCGCCGGGCGGCCTGTCGCCGGTGCAATGCCGGCTGCTCACCGAATACATCGACTCGCGGTTGCACGAAGCCTTGAACCTCGACGATCTGGCCTGCGTGGCGGGGCTGGGCACGTGGACGTTCGGCCGCCGTTTTCGCGAGTCGTTCGGCACCTCGCCGCATGCTTACGTCGTCAACCAGCGTGTGGCCCGCGCCGAGCGCCTGCTGGCGCAGGGATCGCAGGCCTTGAAGGCCGTCGCCTCGGTCTGCGGCTTTGCCGACCAGGCGCACATGACGCGCGTGCTGCACGGCCGCCTGGGCAAGACGCCCTCAGCGCTGCGCCGCAGCGCGCTGAACTGACGCAGCCACCCACGCACCGATTCGTTCAACGAATCGCCAGCTTCGTTCAAGACCTGGGACCTCACGCAGCCTAGTCTGGCTGCACACGTTGGGGCGTGCGGCCGGGTTGCGGCCGGCGCCCCGCCACGGCAAAGGAGATTCGACCCATGAGCGCCACAGCACCCCCATCCCACGCTGCCCTCGACGCCGTGATCATCGGCGCCGGCTTTTCCGGCATGTACATGCTGAAGTCGCTGCGCGACAAGCTCGGCATGAAGGTCAAGGTGCTCGAGCGCGGGCATGGCGTCGGCGGCACCTGGTACTGGAACCGCTACCCCGGCGCGCGCTGCGACTCGGACGCCTACATCTACTGCTTCACCTTCGACAAAGAGCTGCTGCAGGAGTGGAGCTGGTCCGAGCGATACCCCGAACAGCCGGAGATCTTGCGCTACCTCGATCATTGCGCCGAGCGCTTCGACTTGAAGCGCGACATTGACTTCGGCAAGAGCGTCGTTGAAACCGCCTATGACGAAATGACCCAGCTGTGGACGGTGCGCACCGAGCAGGGCGATACCTACACGGCGCGCTTCGTCATCGCCGCGGTCGGCAGCCTGTCAACGACCAACCTGCCCAAGTTCAGGGGCCTGGAGTCGTTCAAGGGCCGCGTCTATCACACCAGCCAGTGGCCGCACGAAGGCGTCGACTTCACCGGCAAGCGCGTCGGCGTCATCGGCACCGGCGCGACCGCGGTGCAGGCCATCCCCGAGATCGCAATGCAGGCCAAGCAGTTGACGGTATTCCAACGCACCGCCAACTATTGCGTGCCGGCGCGCAACGGCAAGGTCGATCCGCAAGTCGTCAAGGCGCGCAAGGCCGACTACGACGGCGTCGTCAAGCGCACCCGCGAATCGTTCTTCGGCCAGGAGCATTACTTCATTCCGAAGTCGGCGCTCGAAGCCACGCCCGCGGAGCGCGAGGCCGAGTTCGACCGCATGTGGGATGCCGGCGGCTTTGCATTCTGGCTCGGCAATTACCAGGACATGTTCTTCAGCCAAGAAGCCAACGACCTGTGCGCCGACTACATCAAGCGCAAGATCCGCAAGACGGTCAAGGACCCGGCTGTCGCCGAGCGGCTGATCCCCAAAGGGTATGCCTACGGCACCAAGCGCCAGCCGCTGGACAGCAACTACTACGAGACCTTCAACAAGGACAACGTGCTGCTGGTCGATGCCGCCACCGACGGCGCGATCGAGGGGATCACGGCCACCGGTGTGCGCGCCGGCGGCAAGGAATATCCGTGCGACATCATCGTCGCGGCCACCGGCTTCGACGCGATGACCGGGCCGTTGAAGGCCCTTGGCATCAAGGGCCGCGGCGGCAAGACGCTGGCTGCCGAGTGGGCCGACGGCCCGCAGACCTACCTCGGCATCTCGGTGGCGGGTTTCCCGAACCTGTTCACGATCACCGGCCCGCAAAGCCCCTCGGTGCTGACCAACATGCCGGTGGCGATCGAGCAGCACGTCGAGTGGGTCACCGACTGCATCGCCCACCTGCGCGATCACAAGCTGGTCACCATCGAAGCGAAACCAGAGGCGCAGGATCAATGGGTCGCGCATGTGGCCGAGGTCGTCAACATGACGCTGATGCCCGGCGCGAACTCCTGGTACATGGGCGCCAACATCCCGGGCAAGCCGAGACGCTTTCTGCCCTACCTCGGCCCCGAGGGCGTCGGTGGCTATCGCAGAAAGTGCGACGAGGTCGCAGCCAAGGGCTATGAGGGATTCGCCCTCGGGGCGTGACAAGAAGACACTATGATCACCAACACCTACTACGGCCAGGAAGGCCACGGCCCCTACGAGCTGATCGACATCGGCGACCTCGACCTGGAAGAGGGCGGCACGCTGCGCGGCTGCAAGCTCGCGGTGGCCACGCACGGCCAGTTGAACGCGGCCAAGGACAACGCGATCCTGGTGCCGACCTGGTACTCCGGCACCAGCAAGATCATGGAGCAGGTCTACATCGGGCCGGGGCGCGCGCTCGACCCGAGCAAGTACTTCATCGTCGTCGTCAACCAGATCGGCAACGGCCTGTCTTCCTCGCCGCACAACACGGCCGGCGATCAGGGCGGCGCGCAATTCCCGAAGGTGCGCATCGGCGACGACGTCCGCGCGCAGCACAAGCTGCTGACCGAGCGCTTCGCCATCAAGACGCTGGCCCTCGTCGTCGGCGGCTCGATGGGCGCGCAGCAGACCTACGAGTGGGCGGTGCGCTATCCCGACATGGTGCAGCGCGCGGCGCCGATCGCCGGCACGGCGAAGAACACGGAGCACGACTTCCAGTTCACCGAAACGCTGGTCGAGGCGATCACCACCGACCCGGGTTTTGCAGGCGGCCACTACGCATCGTCGGCCGATGTCGCGGCTGGCTTGAAGCGCCACGCCAAGCTGTGGACGGTGATGGGCTGGAGCACCGAGTTCTTCCGCGCCGGCCGCCACAAGGCGCTCGGCTTCGAGTCGGTGCAGGCGATGGTCGACAACTTCATGACCGGTTATTTCGCGCCGATGGACCCGAACGATCTGCTGGCGATGGCGTGGAAGTGGCAGCGCGGCGATGTCAGTCGCCACACCGGCGGCGATCTGGCGGCGGCGTTGAAGCGCATCAAGGCCAAGACCTTCGTCATGCCGATCAGCCACGACATGTTCTTCCCGCCGGCCGACTGCCAGGCCGAGCAGCAGTTGATCCCCGGCAGCGAGTTCCGGCCGCTGGCCAGCATCGACGGCCACTTGGCGCTGTTCGGCGTCGATCCCCAATGCCTGGCGCAGATCGACACGCACCTGTCGGCGCTGCTGGCGACGAAGGTCTGAAGTGAAACGATCCCCCCGAAGCGCCTTCGGCGCCTCCCCCCAAGGGGGCGCCGCCAGCGGCCCGGCAAAGCCGGATCCGCGGCGGCCGCTTGGCTGTTGTCGCTCCATGCGTCGTGGTTCGCGCCAAGCGAGGTGGAGCCACTGACATGACACGCTTGCAAGGCAAAGTGGTTGTCATCACCGGCGGCGCTGGCGGCATTGGTGTGGCCTGCGCGCGCCTCTTCGTCGCCGAAGCGGCGAAGGTGGTGCTGGTCGATGTCGATGAAGCCGCGCTGCGTGCCGCTGTCACCGAACTCGGCAGCGACGCCGCCAGCCACGTCGTCGCCGACGTCAGCGACGAGGCGCAGGTGCGCGGCTATCTCGACGCCGCGGTGCAGCGCCACGGCCGCGTCGATGCGCTGCTCAGCAACGCCGGCACCGAAGGCAAGGTCTGCCCGATCGTCGATTACCCGATGGATGTGTTCGATCGCGTGATCGCGGTCAACGTGCGCGGCGTCTATCTGAGCCTGAAGCACGCGCTGCCGCTGTTGATGAAGCAGGGCAGCGGCAGCATCGTCATCACCTCGTCGATCGCCGGGCTCAAAGGCTTTGCCGGCCTGTCGGCCTACGTGACGAGCAAGCATGCTGTCGTCGGCATGATGCGCTGCGCCGTGCTCGAAAGCGCCGCGTCGGGCGTGCGCGTCAACACCATCCACCCGTCGCCGATCGAGACGCGGATGATGCGCGCCGTCGAAGAAGGCGCAGCCCCCGGCGCTGCCGCCGCCGCGAAACAGCAATTCGAGTCGTGGATTCCCGCGGCGCGCTACGGCACGCCGGATGAAGTGGCGCGCACGGCGCTGTTCCTGGCCAGCGACGACAGCCGCTTCTGCACGGGAGGGCGCTACTCGGTCGATGGAGGCATGTCGGCCGGTTGAGGTTTTTCCCTTAAGCGATTTGCTCAGTGCCTTGGGAATGGCTCCCGATGGCGCCAGGCCCGGCGATTTCTACATTCAATGGCCTCAAAGAAAAGATCGAGGACGACTCTGGTGGTAAATGAATTCGAATGACCTGCGCCACCGCCTTGCGCGCTTCACGCTGACGCAGCGCTGGCCGATTCTGGCCGTGCTGGCATTGATCACGGCCTTCTTCGCCGTCGGTCTGATGAAGGTCGAGGTGCGCACGATCTTCTCGGACCTGTTCCCGAAGGATCACCCCTTCGTCAAGGTCTACAAGGACCATCCGAATTTCGGCAACCCGCTGACGATCACGTTGATGGTCAAGCGCACGGACGGCAAGAGCATCTACGAAGCCGACACGCTGAACAAGGTCTGGCGCCTGTCGCGCGACATCGACCTGGCGCCCGGCGTCGATCACGACCAGATTTTGTCGATCGCGACGCCGAAGGCGCGCTACACCGTGGTCACGCCGGACGGCATCTTCTCCAATCCGATCATGGACGACGAGCCGCCGAAGACGGCCGCCGACCTGGCCGAGATCCGCCGCCGCATCGGCGAGTCGCCGGGCGTGGCCACGTTCCTCGTCGGCCGCGACGCCACCGCGACGCTGATCAACGCCACCTTCATCGAGAGCAAGCTCGACTACGGCACCGTCTTCAAGTTCGTCCAGGAGATCGTCGCCAAGGAGAAGGACGCTCAGCACGAAATCCACGTCGCCGGCTTCCCGATCATGACCGGCTGGATCTACGCCTTCGGCGGCAACACGGCGAAGATTTTCGCGCTGACGCTGGCGCTGATGTTCGCGATGCTCGCGTTCCACATGCGCAACGTCTCGGGCATCGTCAGCCCGCTGGTCGTCAGCGTCGTCTCCGGCATCTGGGGCTTCGGTCTCGTCGGCTGGCTCGGCCTGCCGGTCGAGCCGCTGCTGATGATCGTGCCGCTGATGCTGGTGGCGCGCTGCTTCAGCCATTGCGTGCAGGCGACAGAGCGCTACTACGAGCTGCTGCACGAGGGCCACGAGCAGAAGCAGGCGGCTGAGCTGTCGCTGGTGTCGCTGATGGCGCCGGGCACGCTCGGCATCTTCACCGACGTCTGCGGCCTGCTGCTGGTTGCGCTGGCCCCCATTCCGGCGATGGAGCGCTTTGCGTTGTTCACCGGCCTGTGGGCGATGAACCTGGTGCCGTGCAGCGTCTTCCTGACGCCGATCCTGCTGAGTCTCTTGCCGCGGCCGAAGAACCTGGAACATGTGCTCGGCGTGCAGGGCCACAGCGGGCCATGGCAGCGCGGCATGCAGGCCACGCTCGACGGCTTTGCAAGCATGGTGCAAGGCGCAGCGGCCAAGCGCACGGCCATCGCCTTCGTGCTGATCGCCGTGGTGTCGGTGTTCTTTATGCTGCGCATTCCGGTCGGCAACCCGGTCGAAGGCACTAACCTGCTGCGCCACAACTCCGAGTTCAACTCGGCGGTGCGCCAGATCAACCAGAACTTCCCCGGCTCGATGACGATGGAAGTCGTGTTCGAGGGCAAGGATGGCGCGCGCATCGTGCGCCAGTCCGACACGCTGACCGCTATGCGCGACTTGCAGCATTGCCTGGAGTCGAGCCCGCATCCACCATCGGCCACGCTGTCGTTCGCCGACATGGCGCCCGAGGCCAATCGCGTCTTCAACGGCGGCAATCCGAAGTGGGCGCCGCTCGACGGCGACGATGCCGCAGCGGCTGCTGCCGTGACCGGCCTGATGGCCGGCACCAATGCCAAAGCCTTCGGCCACGTCGCCGACTTCGAGCTTCGCAACGCCACGGTCTCGCTCTGGTACCCGAACAACAAGCAGGCCACGGTCGACAACGCGCTGGCCGAAGCGCGCAAGTGCGTGACGCAGGTGGGTGAAGACCACAAGACCTTTCGCATCCGCCTGGCCTCGGGTGCGATCGCGTTGCAGCAGACGATCAACGACACCGTGGTCTTCTACGAAGGCCGCATCGTGCTGGCGTTGAACGTCGTCATCCTGATCGGCTGCTCGCTGGCGTACCGCTCGCTGGTCGCTGGATTGCTGCTGCTGATCCCGGTCAATCTCGCCAACGCGATGCTGACCGCCGCGATGTCGATCGCCGGCCTCGGCCTCGACGTGAACTCGTTGCCGATCCTGGCCATCGGCATCGGCGTCGGCATCGACTACGGCATCTACCTGCTGACGCGCATCTGTGAGGAGTACCAGGGTGCGGCGAAGAAGGACATTGGCGTCGCGATCCGCATCTCGCTCAAGACCTGCGGCAAGGCGATCTTCTTCACCGCGGCGCTGATGACCATCGGCCTGCTGCCCTGGTACTTCCTGTCGGACCTGAAGTTCATGTCCGACATGGGGCTGCTGCTGGTGGTGGTGATGTTCATCAACATGGTGCTGGCGCTGATCCTGCTGCCGCTGCTGATCTATCTCATCAAGCCGAAATTCCTCGACAGCGACATGTCGGCGCTGTCGGAGTCCTCCGGGGTCGCTCCCCGGAGTGGTTCTCAACCCGTCATGACCTAGCAGGAGACCCACATGCACATCCGCAAATACGACCACGACTACAGCCGCCGCTTCTTCATGGAGCAGACCGCCAAGGGCATCGCCACGGCCGGCGTGCTCGGCCCCTTGTGGCCGCTCGTCGCCAACGGCCAAGACATCGGCAAGGCCTACCCCGACGAGCTGATGTCGATCGACGCCTGGTCGAAGGGCAAGATCAAGACCGGCGACATGATCACGGCCGACAACGTGGACATCGTCAAGGAGCTGATCGACCCGGTCTGCTATATGGAAATCAAGACCATGGGCCGCAAGATCAAGATCGTGCCGACGACGCGCGACACGACACGGCTGTTTCCGGCCGAGTACCTCGAAGCGACGCTGCGAAACAAGGGCAAGGCCAAGCTCGATGCCGACAGCAACGTCGTCACGCAGGACGGCAAGCCGTGGATCGGCGGCAACCCGTTCCCCGAAGCGAAGACGGGTCTCGAAGCGGCGGCCAACCTGACGCTGTGCTGGGGCCGCCACGACAACTCGCTCTACGCGATCCGCGACTGGGAGATCGGCCCCGACGGCAACCTCAGCTACCAGTACGACTTTGCGTGGATCGAGGAGAACACGCAGGCCCGCGGCGACGGCAAGACCCTCCCCGGCGGCGAAGACAAGCTACGTTGGCAGTCGGTGATCTTCACTTCGCCGAGCGACGTCAAGGGCACGGGATTCTTGAGCACCTGGTACTACGACCAGCGCAAGTTTCCCGATCTCGTCGGCTACCTGCCGGCCTTCAAGCGCGTGCGCAAGTTCCCCACCAACCAGCGCTTCGAGCCGCTGGTGCCGGGCAGCAACCTCTATCTGTCGGATGCGTGGGCGGCGGGTGACCCGATGCTGACCTGGGGCAACTACAAGATCGTCGGCCGCGGCCCCTTCCTCGGTGCGGTCTCGCAGACCTGGTATGGCGACCATGCCAACTGGGAGCGGCCGGTGCACGGCGGGCCCAAGGGCCAGTCGTTCTTCGAGACCAATATGGAGCTGTGCCCGGACGTGCTGATCTTCGACGCCGAGCCCACGGGCTACCCGCGCGCACCGGTCGGCAAGAAGCGCGTCTGGATGGACGTGCGCAACATGATGTACGTGGCCTACATCACGTATGACCGGCGCGGCGAAATCTTCAAGTCTTTCGAGCCGCAGTACAGCCTGTACGAGAAGGGCGCCACGAAGTGGATGGACGGCAAGAACACCGCCTGGTCGTGGACGGCGGTGACCTCGCACAACATCCAGGACGGCCGCATCACGCGCTTCCTGCAGGCCAAGAGCATCGCCGGCGGCATCTCGCAGGGCTACAACACCAGTGGCCTGTACGAGAAGTACCTGACCGAGCAGGCGCTGCAGCGCATCGGCACCTGAGCATGCCGTTTCGCGTTTTGCGCCTGTTG
>JANNJX010000382.1:0-4738 GCA_031396005.1 Burkholderiales bacterium | reverse complement strand
CCACCGCCTGGTCTTCGACCTCTACCCGAGCCAGGCGCGCGATCCGCTGCTGCAACTGATCCGCGACAAGGAGAGCGCCGAGCGCGAAGCCGCCAGCGCGGTGCGCGACGCCCTGGGCGAGTTCATCGGCAAGGTCGAGCGTGGCGAGCCGGCGAAGCCGCCGCCGGTGGCGGGGGCTTCGTCGTCAGCAGCGCCGACAGCGGGTCAGACCACTGCGGCCAAGCCGCCCTCGGCCGAGACGATGAAGAAGGTCGACCGCCTGGTCATCGTCGCCCTCGACCCGGGCCACGGCGGCGAAGACCCTGGCGCGATCGGGCCGAAAGGCCTGCGCGAAAAAGACGTCGTGCTCGCAGTGGCGCTGGCGCTGCGCGACAAGCTGAATGCTCAACCGAACATGCGTGCCTTCCTGACCCGCGACGCCGATTTCTTCGTGCCGCTGGCCGAGCGCGTGCGAAAAGCGCGGCGCGTGCAGGCCGACCTCTTCATCTCGATCCACGCCGACGCTTTCACCAACCCGGCTGCGCGCGGCGCCAGCGTCTTCGCGCTGTCCGACCGTGGCGCCACCAGCACCGCGGCGCGCTGGTTGGCCAACAAGGAGAACGCCGCCGACGCGGTCGGCGGCGTCAACCAGCGCGCGCACAACGACGCCGACGTCATGCGCACGCTGCTCGACATGAGCACCACCGCGCAGGTCAAGGACAGCCTGCGCGCCGGCAGCGAAGTGCTGGGCCAGTTGGACCGCGTCGCCCACCTGCACAAGCCGCGCGTCGAGCAGGCCGGCTTTGCGGTGCTGAAGGCGCCCGACATGCCGAGCATCCTCGTCGAGACCGCGTTCATCTCCAATCCGGACGAAGAGCGCAAGCTCGCCAGCGCCGAGTACCGCAGAGAACTCGTCGACGCGCTGCTCGTGGGCATCAAACGCTACTTTGCGAAGAACCCGCCGCTGGCAAGGAATCGCCAGTTGTGAGGTTGTCGAGCAATCGCTGGCTTTGACGACTCAGCGCCCCACGGCCTCGCCGCGCGCCTCGATCTCGAACGGGTTGTCCCAATAGGCGCGGCGCCCACGCAACCACTGCCAGGCCCCAGCCAGCAGGTACGCCGGAAAAAACGCCGGCCCCCAACGCTCGCACTGCCGCACGTGCACCCGCTCATGGCGCCGCAAGCGCCGCATCGCGCGCGGTGTTCGCGCCAGCACCACATGGCCGAGCGTGATCGCCTCGAACGGTAGCTGGTGCGTGAGGGCTCCACCGCTGACCTCGAGCACGCCGCGAACCGCGCGTGTGCGCGCGCCGCACAGCAGCATCAGCGCCGCTGCCACGCCGCCGACCGCCGTGCACGGCGCGGCCCACAGGTAACGCAGCGCGACGGAAAAGTCAGGCATGCCAGCTATCCGCTATGCGTCGACAGCGGGTACTTCTTCGGTGACGAAGTCTCCCGGCAGGACGATCTCGAGCATCTCGACGTCGGCACTGTGACCCAGCTCGCGGTGACGGATCGACGGCGGCTGATGGACGCAGGAGCCGGCTTCGAGCCGCACTCGGCCCTGGCCCTCGTACTCGAACTCGATCCACCCCTTGAGCACGTAAACGAGTTGGAAGGTCGTCTTGTGAAAATGCGGTTGGCTGGAAAACTCCTGACCCGCTGCCGCGCGGATGACATGGGCAGCCACCCGGCCCGACGTGGCCTGCTTGATGCCGAGATCGCGGTACTCGAAGAACGAGCGCAGCCCTCGTTCGAACTCCGCGTCGCGGGCGTGGGAGGCGACGAAGCCTGGCGTGGTCATGAGGGTCTCCGTGAGTTCAGGTGCGCACTTCGAAGAATAACTTCAGCGTCCCATCGCGAGCGGCTCTCGTGACCCAGCCGCAGACGGGACGCTTGCGTTACGACGCCATCAACTCGGCGCTCACTCGCCCCACGGCAGTTCGCCCTTGACGAACTGCGCCGCCGCCTCGGGCAGCGATTGATAGAAGAACATCGCCGTCGGTAGATCGACCAGCACCTGCCCGGCGTCGAGATAGACGACGCGCGTGCCCAGGCGTTTGGCCTGGCCGAGGTTGTGCGTGCTCATGACGATGGCCACGCCGTCATCGCGGGCGAACGATTCGATCAGCGCTTCGACCTCGCGCTTGGCGCCGGGGTCGAGGCTGGCCGTCGGTTCGTCGAGGAACAGCACGGCGGGCTTGACCGCCCACGCGCGCGCCAGCGCCAGCCGCTGTTGCTGGCCACCGGAGAGCACTCGCGCCGGACGATCGCGCTCGCGCGACAGGCCGACGCGTTCGAGCGCGGCCAAAGCGCGGGCGGCGCGTTCGGGCTCGGGCACATGCGCCAGCCAGAGCGCGATCAGCAGGTTGTGCCAGACCGACAGGCGCAACAGGAACGGGCGCTGGAAGACCATCGCCTGCGTCGGCTCGCCATCCTGCGGCGTGACGCGCCGGCCGCTGTGCGGCAACTGGCCATGCAGCAGGCGCAGCAGCGTCGTCTTGCCGCTGCCGTTGGCGCCGACGAGCATCACGCGCTCGCCGGCGCTGAGCAGGAAGTCGACGCCGCTGAGCGCCGCGCGGTCGCCGAAGCGCACGCCGGCGTCTTCGAGCGTGATCAACGAAGTCACGTTGCGGCGCCCACCGCCACACGCGCCTCGTCGTGCGCGCCGCGTCGGCGCTGCACGAGCGCGATCAGCGCGTTGAGCAGGCCGACCACGCCGAGCAGCACCAAACCCAGACCGAGCGCCAGCGGCAGATCGCCCTTGCTGGTTTCCAGCGCGATCGTCGTCGTCATGACGCGCGTCACGGCGTCGATGTTGCCGCCGACGATCATCACCGCGCCGACCTCGCTGATTGCGCGGCCGAACGCCGCGAGCAGCACCGTCACCAGCGCCAGCCGCTCGTGCAGCAGCAGCAGCCCGGCAGCCACGAGCGGGCGCGCACCCATCGAGCGCAACTGCTCGCCGTTGCCTTGCCAGGCGTCGGCGATGAGCTGGCGCGTCAGCGCCGCCACCACCGGCAGCACGAGCAGCGTCTGCGCGATCACCATCGCCGCCGGTGTGAACAGGATGCCGAGCGATCCCAGCGGCCCGGCGCGCGACAGCAGCAGATAGACCACCAGTCCGACCACCACCGACGGCAGCGCGAGCAAGGTGTTGAGCAGCGCGATGACGACGCGCCGCCCAGGAAAGCGCGCGACCGCGAGCCATGCCCCCAGCGCCATGCCGAAGACCGAGGCGATGAGGCAGGCCGTGCCGCTGACGTAGAGCGACAACGCCACCACGCGGCCCAATCCAGCGTCGAAGTTCCACAGCAGTGCCAGCGCGGCTCGCGCTGCGTCGATGAAGCCGCCTCCCATGACGGTGATTGTCCGTGCTGCACAGCGCGGTCACGATATGTCGGGCATTGCATAGGACGCCGCTTTGAAATCCAACGCTATGGCACAGTCCACCGCCATGCCGCTCGTCACCCCTTTGCCCGCCGACCACGATGCCGAGATCGCGGACCTGGCGCGCTTCTTCGAAGGCACGCTCGGCTTTGCACCGAACAGCGTGCTGACCATGATGCGCCGCCCGGCGCTGGCGCGCGCGTTCACCGAACTCAACCGCGCAGTGATGCACAACGACGGCCGAGTCGGCAGCGAGTTGAAGCGGCTGATCGGCCATGTGGCCAGCCGCGCCGCCGGCTGCCGCTACTGCGAGGCCCACACGATCCGCGCCGCGGCGCGCTTCGGCGCCGCCGAGGGCGCCGATGCGCGGCGGTTGGGCGAGGTCTGGTCGTTTCGCTCGAGCCCGTTGTTCACCGCCGCTGAACGCGCGGCGCTCGAGTTCGCGATGGCGGCGGCTGCATCGCCAGGCGCCGTCGATGCAGCCATCGGCGCCGAACTGCGCGCGCACTGGGACGACGGCGAGATCGTCGAGATCACCGGTGTCGTCGCGCTGTTCGGTTTCTTGAACCGCTGGAACGATGCGATGGCCACCGAACTCGAAGCCCCGGCGGCGGCCGATGGGCAACGCTGGCTCTCAAACCAGGGCTGGTCCGCCGGCAAACACGAGTAAGTCATGACAGCCCCAAGCTCGCTATGCTCGCTGCCCCCGAGGGGCGCTCAGTCTGCTTGGGAGCGGCCCGGCGCCGACTGAGCATGGCCCTCAAATCCACCATCTACAAAGCGCAACTGCAGATCGCCGACATGGACCGCGGCGTCTATGCCGACCATGCGCTGACGCTGGCGCTGCACCCGAGCGAAACCGAGGAGCGGATGATGGTGCGGCTGCTCGCCTTCGCCTTGTTCGCGCCGAAGAACGACGAGCGCGGCACGCTGAACTTCGCGCGCGGCCTGTCCGACACCGACGAGCCCGACCTGTGGCAGCACGACCTGTCGGGCCAACTCGTGCACTGGATCGAGGTCGGCCACCCGGACGAGCGCCGCATGCAGCGCGCGGCATCGCGCGCTGAAGCCGCCACCTTCATTGCCTACGCGGCCAGCACGCCGTTGTGGTGGGCCGGCGTGAAGAACAAGCTGACGCGCTGCACGCGCCTGTCGGTATGGCAGTTGCCCGCCGAGCAGAGCCAGGCCTTGGCGGCGCTGGCCAAGCGCGCGATGCAGTTGCAGATCAGCGTGCAGGACGGCAGCGTCTGGTTCAACGCCGCCGATGCCAACGTCGAAGTCGCCTTGCAGCCGCTGCTGTCCTCATGAAGTCGTTTTTCATCATTGCCCTCATGACCGCTTCACTCCACACCGCTGCCCAAGCGCCTGC
>JANNJX010000558.1:0-2375 GCA_031396005.1 Burkholderiales bacterium | reverse complement strand
GGCGACGTGGCCGCGGCTGTCGTTGACCTGCTTGAAACGGTCGATGTCGAGCAGCAACAGCAATGCCGGCTCGCCGGCGCGGGCCACGCGGTCGAGCTCGCGTGCCAGCACGGCTTCGAAATGACGGCGGTTGGCAAGGCCGGTGAGGGCGTCGCGGCTGGACAGCGCACACAGGCCGTCGATCAGCGCTTGCAACCACGCCGCGTCCTGCGCATCGCCGGGTGGCAGCACCTGGCCCGATTGCCGCAGCAGCGCCAGGGCCGACTCCAGCCGCAGGGCGGCAGGAGCCGCCTTGGCTTGGGGCGCGGCGGACTGCTTCACGATGCAATCAGTCTATGGCCTGGGGCACGCGCTCGAAGCGCCGAAAAACCCCTGGAAGCCGCGCCACTTCGGCGGCTTTCACGCGCTCCTACCAGCCGCGCAACGCCTGTGTCGCGCGCCTACCAGCCGCGCGAGTGCAGCGAGCGCTCTTGCTGCCAGCGCTCGCGCTCGCTCTGCCAGCGATGCTGGCCGACCAGCCCCTGCGGCGCGCCGATGTCGCTGAGCGTGCGCGGATCGAGGTGACGCAGTTCATGCTCCACGGCCAGCGCGAGGTCGGCTTCGCGGCGCGCGACGCGGCGTTCGAGCCAGTGCTCGAGCCGAAGCCGCGCCGCTGCGAGCAAGCGCTCGGTGAGCGAGCGCCAGGGGGCACGGTACAGGCGCAGCGTCCGCGGAATCGTGTGGGTGTTCATGGTCAGCTCCTTGGGCTTGTCTCGGTCGGTATGGACAATATTAGTGACCAGCGCACCCAAGGGGAAGCGACTTGTTCTGGCCACGTTGGTTAGCTATCCTTACCAGATGCCGACATCCCCCCTGCGCCTGCCGTTGCAAACCCTGCCCGCCTTTCGTGTCGTCGCGCAATTGGCCAACCTGCGCGCGGCGGCCGAGGCGCTGCACCTGACGCACAGCGCGCTCAGCCAGCAGATCAAGCTGCTCGAGCAGCAACTCGGCTTCAACCTGTTCGACCGCCGCGGCCGCCGGCTGGTGCTCAATGCGGCCGGCGCAACGCTGCTGCGCTCGGTCGATGCGGCATTGACGCAGCTCGACGACGGCGTGCGCGCGGCCGCGGCCGCCTCCGGCAACGAAGCGCAGCGCATCCGCATCACGCTGCTGCCGTCGTTCGCGCAGCGCTGGCTGCTGCCGCGCATGGGCCGGTGGCGCGAGCGCCATCCGGACATCGGCATCGAGATGCACACCTCGCCGAACGTGATGGACCTGCAGCGCGAAGGTTTTCACGCCGCGCTGCGCCAGGGCGGCGGGCGCTGGCCCGGGCTCGAAGCGGTCTGCCTGACCGACTCGCCGATGGTCGTCGTCGGCTCGCCGGAGGCGGCGCGCCGCCTCTACGGGCGCGACGCGCAAGTGCTGGTCGACGAGCCGCTGCTCGGCGACGCTGCGCTGTGGCAACGCTGGTTCGCGCTGGCCGGCGTGCGCGCGCGCGTCAATCCGGTGGCCTCGTTCAACGATGCCGGCCTGATGATTCAAGCCGCCGAGCAGAACATCGGCCTGGCACTGGCGCGCGAGATCCTGGTGGCCGATGCGCTGCGCGACGGCCGGCTGCTGCGCCTGTCGCCGGTGGCGATGCAGGAGGCCGAGTCGTCGTACAGCTACTGGCTGGCCTTCCCGCCGTCGGTGCGCGATTGGCCGCCCTTGCAGGCGCTGCAACGCTGGTTGTTCGACGAGCTGGCGCTGTCGCAGCGCGAACTGCAAGGCGCTACAGAAACAAAGCCTGCAAGTCGCTCAGGAAGTCGAAGCCGCGCGCCGTCGGCCGCACCCAGAAAGCGTCGCGTTCGATGAGGCCGCGTTGCTCGGCACGTGCCAGTGCGGGCTCCAGCGTCGACAGCGCTTGGCCGGTGCGTTCGACGAAGCGCGCCAGCTCGAAGCCTTCAGCCAGGCGCAGCGCGTTGAGCGCAAACTCGAACGGCAACTCGGCGCTGCCAACGGCGTGCTCGTTCGACATCGCTCGCCCCGCCAGCGCCTTGTCGATGTACATCGCCGGTTCGCGCCAACGCACCTGGCGCACGATGCGGTCCGGGAAACTGATCTTGCCGTGCGCGCCGGCGCCTATGCCCAGGTAGTCGCCGAACTGCCAGTAGTTGAGGTTGTGCGCGCAACGGTGGCCTGTGCGCGCGAAGGCCGAGACTTCGTAGCGGACCAGGCCTGCGGCCGCCGTGCGCGCCGTGATCAGGTTGAGCATGTCGCTTGCCAAGTCAGGGTCGGGCAGGTGCTGCGGCGGCGACTGCGCGAACGCCGTGTTGGGCTCGATCGTCAGGTGGTAGATCGACAAGTGCGGCGGCGCGAAGGCCAGCGCCGTGTCGAGGTCGGTCTGTAGCTGCGAC
>JANNJX010000546.1:0-3038 GCA_031396005.1 Burkholderiales bacterium | reverse complement strand
CGCGAAACCTCCTCGGGCGCAAAGACGATCGACGAGCCGGCTCCATAGGGCGCTATCGTGCCATCGTCCCATTCGGCCATGCCGCGGCCGGCGTAACTGATGAATTTGCGCACCCGGCCGCCGTACTCGAGGTGGGCGTCGGCCGGGCCGTCGCAGGGCGTCACGCCCCACACGTCCGGGCCATAGCCGGCCCAGCCGGCCGGGTTTTCGGTGGCGTAGGCGCGCTGCGCCAGCGTGGCGCGGCGCGAGTTCTCGAAGTAATCGATGCCGCGCTCGCGCATGTAAGGGTCGGCAATGCCGCGCAGGTCGACCCAGGCGTGGGTGAACTGGTGGCCGAACAGCGGCGGGAAGCGCAGGTAGGTCTGACCGTACTCTGTTGCCCAGGCGGCACCGTAGGTGGCGGTGTAGGTGCTCCAGACTTCGGGGGCGATCGGCATCGTCGGCGAGCCGAGCGCCAGCAGGTAGAGCAGCTTGGCTTCGCAATAGCCTTCCCACTCGTGGCCGATGAAGCCCTTTTCGGGTTGCCAGCCGCGCGCGATCAGCCCGCTGGCGGTCTGCGCCCAGGTCCAATCGACGCGCGCGTACAAGTTGTTGGCAAGGGTGCGGATCTGCGTCTCCTGCTCGTCGGCGCCGTCGAAGAACGACTGCACATGCAGTGCGCCGGCCAGCAGCAGTGCGGTGTCGATCGTCGACAGCTCGCAGTCGCCCGAGCGCGTGCCGCTGGCCATGTCGATGAAGTGATAGAAAAAGCCCTTGTAGCCGGCCACGCCGGTGGCTTCCGGGCCTTGCGGAGCGTCGTGGAAGAAGCGCAGCGTGGCCAGAGCGCGCTCGCGCGCCTGTTCGCGCGTGATCCAGCCGCGGGCGACGCCGATCGGATAGGCCGTCAATGCAAAGCCGACGGCGCCGATGCTGGCGAACGAGCGTGCGGGCCAGCGGTCGGGCGCCAGGCCGGTTCTGGGGTCGGTGGTTTCCCAGAAGAAGCGGAAGCTGCGCTGCTTCAGGTCTTCGAGGAACGCAGGCGGGGCGATGCGCGGCGGCGCCAGCGGGGCAACGGCGGCCGTCGGCAGCGCGATCGCGATCGGCGGACGCAGGGCTTGGTACGCGGTGTACAGCGGCGCGAGGGCGAGCGCGCCGGCACCGGCAGCGACTTGGCGCCGGGTCAGTCCGGTTGGGGTAATGGGTGTGGTCATGCTGCTTGCGGGGTCGAGGTCCATGCAGCGCACTTTGGCGGCGTGTGGCGCAGACGCACAGGCACTACTCCACGTCTTGCGGCGTGGAGATGTTTCGATGACCCGGACAGGCCGCTCAGAACCGGTAAATCACCGCCAGGCGGAAGGTTCGCGGGTCGCTGCGCGTGCTGTTGGGCTTGTCGAGGTTGAGGTTGTCGCCGCCCAGCCGATTCACCGGGTTGCCCGCCGCCGGCGGCGCGCCGACGAAGTCGTCGAAGCCGTCGTAATTGGTCACGTTGAAGACGTTCAGCACGTCGGCACGCACGCTGAATTTGTGCGCGCCGAACGCGACCTGCTTGCTCACGCTGATATCGACCTGGCGAAAACTCGGCGAGTCCCCCTCGACCGTGTCGCAGGTGCCGATACGGCCGACGGCGGGGTCGGGGAAGCCGCCGGGACAAACCGTCAGGCGCCGCGGAAAGCCGCTCGCCCAGGTCACCTTGCCAGCCAGCGTCAGGCCCCACGGCAGCAGGCCGTCGGCGACGGCAGCCGCCACCAGCCGGTGCTTGTCCACCAGCGTCGACGGCTTGAACCCGCCTCGGCCGGGTTTGCCGTAGGTGAAATCGAAGATGTCGTTGTTCCATTCGCGGTGCGTGGTCTTTGCATCACTATATGTGTAAGCAAAGGTGGCACTCCATCCCGAGGCTGAAGTGAACGGTTTTTCGACGCGCAGTAACAACGCGTTTGTTTTTGTTTCACCGACGAAGTCGCCGAGCAGCAGCGATCCGAAGCCGCCGGCCGGTCCGCCGAACAGCGGATCGAGCGGGCTCTGAAAGAAGGTGCCGCCGTTCAGATCACGGTTGCCGATGAACCAGATGAACTGGTTCTTCGCATGCACCTGGCTGATTGTCGCTTCGGTGTTCCACTCGCCCACCGCTTGGCGCACGCCAAGCGCGAACTGGTCGGCGAACGGCATCTTGAAGTCTTTGCTGATCAGCCAGATTTCGCCCTGGTTGGGCGTGGCGTTCTTCTGCAACTCGTCGAGCGCGTGGTTGGCCATCGTGCGGTCGTACGAGCGGCCGTAGCCGGCGAACAGCACCGTCGCCTTGTCGCCGAACAGGTCGTACGACGCGCCAACGCGCGGCGCGAAGGCTTTCTTGAAGGGCTTGCGCGAGCGGCCGTCGGCGATGTAGTTGGCGATATCGACGCCGCCCTTGGCGAGCGACTGCGCATAGGTCTGCCCCGGGTCCGCGGTCTGGCCGACGAAGCTGCGCGTGTCCGGCGCGAACAGCGCGGTGACGCGATCGGCGGGCGTCACGTAGTCGTTGTTGAGCATGTTCGACTCGTAGTCCCAGCGCAGGCCGAGGTTGAGTTCGAGCTGTTTCGTCAGCGCCCAGTCGTCCTGGAGGTACAGGCCGACCTGCTTGTTCTTCAGGTTCACCGAAGCCGGTGCCAGAGCGCGGTCGATACGGCATTGGTCGCTGGCGTCGCCGTTGTTGATGACGGTGCTGCCGGTGCAGCTGGTGCCGTCGAAGTAGGGCAGACCGCTGTCGAGATCGATCAGCGTCTCGATCACGTCGACGCTGCGCGCGGTGCCCGAGAGGTCGTACTTCATGTCCTTCAAGCGCAGGCCGCCCTTGATGACGTGGCCGGCCAGCCCGTTGTAGGTGGCTTCCTGCGAGAGCATGAAGCCCTTCTGCTGGCGATCCTGGTCGTTCGGCGAGCCACCGTCCCAGGCCACGTCGGCCGAGCTGCTCAGCAGTTGCGGCAGGCCGTTGGCGACGCGGTACTTCAGCAGCGGCTCGGTCGACGCCGAGTGCGGGTTCCAGCGGAACTTCTCGTAGCCGGCGCGGGTGTCGAGCTGCCAGG
>JANNJX010000503.1:0-3065 GCA_031396005.1 Burkholderiales bacterium | reverse complement strand
TGTTCGCCGACGCAGCGCTCGCCCGTGAGCGCGGCTACAGCGCCAGCATGTTCAGTTTCAACGCGGGAGACGGCCGCTGCGCGACCTGCGGCGGCTCGGGCTTCGAGCATGTGGAGATGCAGTTCCTCTCCGACGTGTACCTGCGCTGCCCCGATTGCGACGGCCGGCGCTTTCGCGCCGAGATCCTCGACGTGAAGATCGTGCGCGGCGATCGGCAGTTGTCCGTGGCCGACACGCTCGACCTCACCGTCAGCGAAGCGGTGCATCTGTTTGCCGAAGACCGCGAGGTGCTGTTCAAGCTGCAGCCGATCGTCGATGTCGGGCTCGACTACGTGCGCCTCGGCCAGCCGGTGCCGACGCTGTCGGGCGGCGAGGCGCAGCGCCTCAAGCTCGCCGGTTTTCTTGCGCAAGCGGCAGAGCGGCCGGGGCAACGCGTCGCCAGCAAAGGCACGCTGTATCTGTTCGACGAGCCGACGACAGGATTGCACTTCGACGACATCGCCAAGCTGATGCGCGCTTTGCGCAAGCTGCTCGATGCCGGCCATTCGGTGATCACGATCGAGCACAACCTCGACGTCATCCGCGCGGCGGATTGGGTCATCGACCTCGGGCCGGAAGGCGGTGAGGCCGGCGGTGAACTGGTGTTCACCGGCACGCCGGAAGAGATCAAGCTGCATCCGAGTTCGCACACCGGCAAGGCGCTGACGGACTACGAAGTTGCGCTCGGCATCGCGCTGCGCGCGGAAGAAGGCCGGCCGCTGCAAAGCGTCGTGCGTGCGGCGCGCGCGCAGACCGAAGAGGTCATCCGCATCGTCAACGCGCGCGAGCACAACCTGAAGTCGATGGATGTCGATATCCCGCGCGGCAAGTTCTCTGTCATCACGGGTGTGTCGGGCTCGGGCAAGAGCACACTGGCCTTCGACATCCTGTTCAACGAAGGCCAGCGCCGTTATCTCGAGTCGCTCAACGCCTACGCGCGCAGCATCGTGCAGCCGGCGGGGCGGCCGGAAGTGGATGCCGTGTATGGCATTCCGCCGACGGTGGCGATCGAGCAGCGGCTGTCGCGCGGTGGCCGCAAGAGCACGGTCGCCACCGTCACCGAGGTCTGGCATTTCCTGCGCCTGCTGTGGGTCAAGCTCGGCATCCAGCATTGCGCGAAGGATGGCACCGCCGTCGTGCCGCAGAGCACCCTGAGCATCGCCGCGCAACTGCTGCGCGATCACAGAGGGCAGCATGTCGGGCTGCTGGCGCCGCTCGTCGTCAATCGCAAAGGCGTTTACACCGATCTCGCGAAATGGGCCAAGGCGCGCGGCCACTCGCACCTGCGCATCGACGGCGAGTTCCTGAAGGTTGATCCGTTTCCGCGCATCGACCGTTTCAAGGAGCACACGATCGAATTGCCGGTCGGTGACTTGATCGTCGATCCGGCGAACGAAGCCGAGCTGCGCACGCTGCTGACCAAGGCGCTCGACCTTGGCAAGGGCGTGATGCATTTGCTGGCGCCGCTCGACGGCTTGCAGGTTGTGATGGAAGCTGCGACATCGACCGTCGGCATCGGCAGTATCAAGGTCTTCTCTACCAAGCGCGCCTGCCCGACCTGCGGAACGAGTTATCCCGAACTCGATCCGCGCCTGTTTTCGTACAACAGCAAACACGGTTGGTGCCCGAGCTGCGTCGGCACGGGCCTGACGCTGACGCGCGAGCAGCGCAAGGCGCTGGACGATTCGAAACGCGACGACAACGAGCGTGGCCGCGAACAAAGTTTTCCGAGTGAGGAAGCCGAGGTCGAAGGCTTGGCCGGCACGCCGTGCCCTGAATGCGAGGGCACGCGACTGAACAAAGTTGCGCGCGGCGTGACCTTCGGCGGCGAGCCGATCGGCAGCGTCGCCGCCTGGGCCGTTGGCGATGCGCGGCGCTGGGTCAAGGGGCTCGACTTGATCGGCCGCGAAGCGGGCATCGCGCGCGACGTGGTCACCGAAATCGAAAGCCGCCTCGAGTTCCTCGAGCAAGTGGGGCTCGGCTACCTGACGCTCGACCGCGCGGCGCCTACGCTGTCCGGTGGCGAAGCGCAGCGCATCCGCCTGGCAGCGCAGCTCGGCAGCAACCTGCAAGGCGTTTGTTATGTGCTCGACGAACCGACGATCGGACTGCACCCGCGCGACAACCGCGTGCTGCTCGACGCGCTGACGCACCTGCGCAGCCAGGGCAACACGCTGGTGGTGGTGGAGCACGACGAAGACACGATCCGCCGCGCCGACCACGTCATCGACATCGGGCCCGGCGCGGGCAAGCGCGGCGGCCGCGTGGTGGCGCAAGGCACGGTGAGCGATCTGTCGGCGACAGCGGAGTCGGTGACCGGGCGCTTCCTGGCGCACCCCTTGAAGCACCCGCTGCAAAAGCGGCGCGCTATCCAGGCCAAGGACAAGGCACTGACGGTCAAGGCTGCAACGCTGCACAACCTGAAGGCGCTCGACCTGCGCTTTCCGCTGCAGCGTCTGGTGGCAGTGACGGGCGTCTCGGGCTCGGGCAAGAGCACGCTGGCGCGCGACGTGCTGCTGGACAGCGTGGCGGCGCTGGTCTCGTCGCGCGGCAAGTCAGCCGTCTCCGGCTGCACGTCGATCGACGGCTGGCAGGCCGTGGACCGCGTGCTCGAAGTCGATCAAACCCCCATCGGCAAAACGCCGCGCTCCTGCCCCGCGACTTACATCGGCTTCTGGGACGCGATCCGCAAGCTGTTCGCCGAAACGCTCGAAGCCAAGGCGCGCGGCTATGCGCCGAACCGCTTTTCGTTCAACACCGGCGAAGGAAGATGCCCGACCTGCGAAGGCCAGGGCGTGCGCACGATCGAGATGAGTTTCCTGCCCGACGTCAAGGTGCCCTGCGAGTCGTGCCACGGCCAGCGCTTCAACCTGGAGACGCTGGCCGTGAGCTGGCGCGGCAAGTCGATCGGCGACGTGCTGCGCATGGAGGTCGATGAAGCCGTCGAGTTCTTCGCCTCGATGCCCGCTGTCTCGCACCCGCTGCAACTGCTGAAAGACGTGGGCCTCGGCTACCTGACGCTCGGC
>JANNJX010000489.1:0-3507 GCA_031396005.1 Burkholderiales bacterium | reverse complement strand
TTTGCCGAACACCTCGGCCGGGCCTTCGGCTCCGAAGCCGTCAAGGTTGGCGAGCGCGCGGTCGCGGTCGGCCGCGACGGGCGGCTGTCGGGCCCCGGGCTCGTGGCGGCGCTGATGAAGGGCCTGGCTTCGACCGGCCTGGACGTGGTCGATCTCGGTCCGGTGACGACGCCGATGCTGTACTACGTGGCGGCCACGCGCGGCAAGCATGGCTGCCGCTCCGGCATCCAGGTCACCGGCAGCCACAACCCGAAGGATTACAACGGCTTCAAGATGGTGATGAGCGGGCGCGCGATCTACGGCGACGACATCCAGCGTCTAAAGGCGCGCATCGAGGCCGAGGACTACACGCAGGGCCGGGGTCGCACGGCGAAGATGGACATCGGCGCCGAGTACAGCGCGCGCATCGCCGGCGACGCCAAGCTGTCGCGCAAGATGAAGATCGTCGTCGATTCCGGCAACGGCATCCCGGGCGCGTCGTCGCCGCAGGTGCTGCGCGCGCTCGGCTGCACGGTCGACGAGATGTACTCCGAGGTCGATGGCGACTTCCCGAACCATCACCCGGACCCGAGCAAGCCGGAGAACCTGGCCGAGCTGATCGCGCGCGTGAAAGCCACCGACGCCGAAATCGGCATCGCCTTCGACGGCGACGGCGACCGCCTGGGCCTCGTCACCAAGGACGGTCAGATCATCTACCCCGACCGCCAGTTGATGCTGCTGGCCACCGACGTGCTCTCGCGCAACAAAGGCGCGACGGTGATCTACGACGTGAAGTGCACGCAGCGCCTGGCGCCGGCGATTCGCGCCGCCGGCGGCAGGCCGATGATCTACAAGACCGGGCACTCGCTGATCAAGGCCAAGATGGCGGAGATGAAGTCACCGATCGCCGGCGAGATGAGCGGCCACATCTTTTTCGGCGAGCGCTGGTACGGCTTCGACGATGCGACGTACTGCGCGGCGCGCATGCTCGAGATTCTCTCGCGCTCGAAGGACCCGAGTGCGGTGTTGAATGCGCTGCCGACGAGCTTCAACACGCCGGAGTTGAACGTGCCGTGCGAAGAGGGCGAGCACCACCGCATGGTGACCGAGCTGCAAGCGCGTTTTGCCGACGGTCGCTTGACCTTCGACGGCGCCGAGGTCAACACCATCGACGGCGTGCGCGTCGATTGGGCCGACGGCTTCGGCCTGATCCGCGCCAGCAACACGACGCCGGTGCTGGTGATGCGCTTCGAAGGTCACACGCAGGACGCGCTGCACAGAATCGAAGCCGTGATGATGGCCGCATTGAAGTCGGTCAAGCCCGACGCGCGCGTCGCTGCCGCTGCTCACTAGATGACGGCCCCGAGACGCCTGCGGCGTCTCCCCCCGAGGGGAGCGCTGGCCGCTTGGGAGCGGCCCGGCGCTCGCCAGCGTGGCACCGCGCAATGATCGATTCGCTGATCCGCGGGCTGTACTCGCTCGCTCTCGGTCTGCTGACGCCTGCGTACCTGGCGCGCCTGTGGTGGAAAGGGCGCAGGGAGCCCGTGTACCGCAAGCGCATCGGCGAACGCCTGGGCCGCTATGCCTACAAGCCGCGCCGCGGCCGCGGCGGCGTGGTCTGGGTGCATGCGGTGTCGCTCGGCGAGACGCGCGCGGCCGGGCCGCTGATCCAGGCGCTGCGCACCGAGCTGCCGGAGATGCGCCTGCTCCTGACCTGCAGTACCGCCACCGGCGTGCAGGCCGGGCTCGAGCTGCTCGAACGCGACGACGATCAAGCCTGGCTGCCCTACGACACGCCGGCCGCGGTGCGGCGCTTCCTCAAGCGCTACCGGCCCGCGGTCGGCATCGTCATGGAGACCGAGGTCTGGCCTAACCTGATGGCGCGGGCGCAGACGTTGCACATCCCGATGGTGCTGGCCAATGCGCGCCTGTCGGTGAAGAGCCAGCGCAAGGGCCGCCGCTTCGCACGTCTGCTGGTGCCGGCACTGAATTCATTTACGCGCATCCTGGCGCAGACCGCACGAGACGCGCAGCGCTTTCGCGAACTTGGCGCGCGCGCGGTCGAGGTTTGCGGCAACACCAAGTTCGACCTGACGCCGCCGCCGAAACTGCTCGTGCGCGGCCACGAATGGCGGGCGAAGTCGCAGCGCCCGGTGGTGCTGATGGCGGTCAGCCGCGAGGGCGAGGAAGAGAGCCTGTTCGATCTCTGGCGCACGGTGCCCGAGCCGCGTCCGCTGTTGGTCGTCGTGCCGCGCCACCCGCAGCGCTTCGACGACGTGGCCGAGATGGCCGGGCAGGCCGGCTACTCGGTGGCCCGGCGCAGCGCCTGGACCGATGAGCCGCCGGCCGACGCGCTGCGCTGCGACGTCTGGATCGGCGATTCGATGCACGAGATGCCGCTGTACTACGCGCTGGCCGACGTGGCGCTGCTCGGCGGCAGCTTTGCGCCGCTCGGCGGGCAGAACCTGATCGAAGCCGCGGCCTGCGGCTGCCCACTGCTGATGGGCCAGCACACCTTCAACTTCGAAGAGGCGGCGCAGATGGCGATCGAGTCAGGCGCTGCGGCACGCATGAAGGACATGGCCAGCGCCGTACGCCGTGCGGTCGCGCTGGTGACCGATCCGCAGCGCAACGAGTGGGTCGAGCAGGCGCTGTCGTTCGGCATCGCCCACCGCGGCGCCAACGAGCGCATGGCGCAGCGCATCGCCATGCTGCTCACCGGTCTCGACTCGGGACGCTGATGGGCTCCCCCCCGGAGCGGCTGACGCCGCATCCCCCAGGGGGGCACCGCCAGCGGCCTGGCAAAGCCAGATCCGCGGCGGTCGCTTGAAAGGGTGCGGCTGTTGCGTGCCGCTGCTCAACTCAACAGCGACACTGTCCTCACCGCGGCCGAGCCCGGCAGCACCGTGTTCTCGATCGCTGCCGTCGTCAGCTTCAGGTGATCGGCGAGCACGCCCTTCATCACCGATCGCAAGTCGGTGGTGGCGCGCAGATCGCGGCCCTCGAAGCGTTGCGACTTCGACAAGCCCGGCCAGTCGCTGACGACGCGCCCGCCGGCCACCGCGCCGCCGAGCACGAAGGCGGCGCCGCCGGTGCCGTGGTCGCTGCCCATGGTGCCGTTGGCCGCCACCTCGCGGCCGAACTCGGTGGCGACGAGGACGACGCTGCGCTGCCACGCGCTGCCGAGCGACTCGCGCAGCGCAGCGAGCGCAGCGTCGAGCGTGCGCAGGTTGTTCGACAACGCGCCGTTGGCATTCATCTGGTTGGCATGCGTGTCCCAGCCGCCCATCTCGAGCACGGCGATGCGCGGGCCTTGCGCGCTGGCGAGCATCTCGCCGGCCCTGCGCGCCAGGGTCAGCGCGATCTGCCGGCCCTGCGGCAGGCTGTCGTTGCTCATCGCGCCGCCGTCGCGCAGGCCTTTGGCACGCGCAAGCGCGTCGCGCAACGCGCTGTCGCCGGCGTAGAGAACTTCGAGCCGTGCCACCAGATCGGCGGCCGGTTCGGGCAGAGTCGAAGGTGCCCAGGTGT
>JANNJX010000390.1:0-8821 GCA_031396005.1 Burkholderiales bacterium | reverse complement strand
GGGTTGGTGTAGCTGAAATCGCGCTGTCCCGAATCGTCGCCGTTGGACAGGAAGTTGTCGGACGCGTCCAACTTGACCTTGCCCGAGCGCACGCCGCCGGCGAGCGCGAACGATTCGCCGAGCGGCAGCTCGGCTTGCGCGTACACATCGCGCGTCGTCGCGCTGTTGTTCTCGTCGCGGCGCAGCGCGCCGATGACGCCGTAGGTCGGCGCGGCCACCGTGCCGGTGTAGTTGAGAAAGCCGCGCCGGTCGTCGCGCTGGCGTTCGATCGCGGCGCCGGTGACGAGCGACGCGCCACCGAAGCGCCACGTCAGGCGCGCATCGACACCGTCGTAGGAACGATCGAAGTCGATCACACCGCCGCCGTGACGCGGGTTGCCCTGCGTGCCGGCAGCGATCGCCAGCCACTGCGTCACCGAGCGCTCGCCGAAGTACGCGGTGACGGCGCTCTCGGCCAGCGGCCCGGCGTTGGCGAAGCGGTGCGTCCAGCGCGCACCGGCTTGCTGTTGCGCGAGCGTCTTCCTCGTGTCGAACTGGGTAGCCTGCGGCGTCGTCTGGTACGGGTCAGCATCGAACTGCGCGCGCGTCAGGCCGAGCGGATCGTCGGCCGGCTGGTCGAGCACGCTGGCCAGCACGGTCACGCGATCAAACTCGCCCTGCCACGCCAGCCGCCCATGGGCCGCGGTCTTGCGGGCCGAACTTTGCGGACGGAAGCCGTCCCACTCCAGCCCCGACGCGCCGACCCGCGCCTCCAGTCCGTTGCCCAGCGGCGCAGCGGCCGAGACGCGCCATTGGCGCAGGCCCGAGTCGCCGATGTCGAGGCCGGTTTCGAACGCACCCGCACGCACCGGCGCGCTGAAGGCGGCGACGACGCCGCCGGAGCTGTTGCCGTAGAGCACCGAGAACGGCCCGCGCAGCACCTCGATGCGCTGTGCGCTGGCCAAGTCGAAATGGCTGACCTGGCCCTGACCGTCGGGCATCGATGCCGGGATGCCGTCGGTGTACAGGCGCACACCGCGCACGCCGAAGCCGGCGCGCGCGCCGAAGCCACGCGAGCTGATCTGCAGGTCCTGCGCGTAGTTGTTGCGGTTGGCGACGACCAGGCCCGGCACACGCGCCAGCGCTTCGGACAGATTGATCATGGGCCCGCTCGATCGCAGCGCGCTCGCGTCGATGCTGCCGATGGCGTACGGCGCGTCCTGCGCGTTTCGTTCGGCGATGGAGCCGGTGACGACGATGGTCTGCTGCGCGGGCGTTTCGGTTTGAGCGGCGGCCGTTGTGGTCAGGGCGAAAAGCAGCCCCGCTGTGTGATGCGATTTCATGCGCGAGGTTATATGCCAGCCGCGGCCAAGGTCGCAGCCCGCGCAAACCCGGCCTGCATTGCGCCAGGGTGGGACAATCGTTGCGTGAACACGCCTGCCTCGAAGACTCTGACGCATCTGACGCATCTGACGAATGCCGACCTGCACTGCCACTCGACCGTCTCCGACGGCACGCTCGAGCCCGAAGCGATCGCCGCGCGGGCCGCGGCCAACGGCGTCGAGTTGTGGGCATTGACCGATCACGACGAGATCGGCGGCCAGCAGCGCGCCCGCGCCGCGGCGCACGCCAACGGCATGGCCTACCTCACCGGCACCGAAATCTCGGTCAGCTTCGCCGGCGAGACGGTGCACATCGTCGGCCTCGGCTTCGATGAGCACAGCGCCGAGCTGCGCGAGGGCCTGTCGCGCACGCGCGGCGGCCGCGAGGAACGGGCGCGCGACATGGCCGCGGGGCTGGCGCAGGTGGGCATCAAGGGCGCGTACGAAGGCGCGCTCCGATACGTCGGCAATCCGGAGCTGATCTCGCGCACGCACTTCGCGCGTTTCCTCGTCGAGGCCGGCCACTGCAACGACACCAACGAAGTCTTCCGCCGCTTTCTCACCGACGGCAAGCCCGGCTTCGTGCCGCACCGCTGGGCCAGGCTCGGCGAGGCCGTCGGCTGGATCACGCGCGCCGGCGGCGTGGCCGTGATCGCGCACCCGGCGCGCTACAGCCGCTTCACGCCGACCGAGGAGTACGCGCTGTTCAGCGAGTTCAAGGCCCACGGCGGGCGCGGCGTCGAGGTCATCACCGGCAGCCACAGCGCTGCCGAGTGCATCCGGTACGCCGAGGTCGCCATCGAGTTCGACCTGCTGGCCTCGCGCGGCAGCGACTTTCATGCGCCGGGCGAGAGCCGCACGGACCTAGGTGCGCTGCCGGCGCTGCCCGGCAAGTTGAAGCCTGTTTGGGAAGCGTTGTCTGACCGCGTGAGCTGGCCGGCGTGAGCGCGCGCGCCGAGCGCCGGGCCGCTCCCAAGCCGGCGCGCATCCCCTCGGGGGATGGCCGGGCGTACCCGTCGGGCCAGGGGCTCACATGACAACTCGGTCGAGTCCTCTGCTGGGGATCGCCCTCGTCGTCGCCGCAGCGAGCTGCTTCGCGGTGATGGACACCACGGTGCGCTACATCGGCGCGTTCTTGAGCGTCGCCGTCGTGTTGTGGATGCGCTACGCGCTGCACGCGCTGGCGATGTCGGTGTGGATCGCGCTGTCGCCTGAAAAGACCTTTCGCAGCGCCAACCCGATGTTCCAGATTGCGCGCGGCGCGCTGCTCGCGTTCTCGTCGGCGATGGCGTTTGCCGCGCTGCGCCGCATGCCGGTGGCCGAGTTCACCGCCATCGTCATGCTGACCCCCCTGGCCGCCACGTTGCTGGCGCGCGTCTGGCTGCACGAGCGCGTGTCGCGGCTGCGCTGGCTGCTGGTGGCGGGTGGCTTCATCGGCGCGTTGATCGTCGTCCGGCCGGGCAGCGGCGTCATCGGCTGGGCGGCGCTGCTGCCGCTGGCAGCGGCTGTCTCCAACGCCGGCTTTCAGATCCTCACCAGCCGCTATGCGCCGCACGAGAACCCGTTCACGACCAACTTCTACACCGGCGCCACAGGCATGGCGATCGCCACGCCGATCCTGCTGGCCAGCGTCGCCGACCCGATCGACACGCTGCTGGCGGCGCCGGCGCTGCAGTTGGGCGCGCTGGCCGCCGTGGCCGCGCTCGGCACCACCGGCCACCTGCTGCTGATCATGGCGCTGGGCAAGGCGCCGGCATCGACGCTGATGCCGTTCCAGTACGCGCAGATCGCCGTCGCCGCGATCGCCGGCTACATCGTCTTCGGCGTCGTGCCCGACGGCTGGGGCTGGGTCGGCATGGCCGTGATCGCGGTCTGCGGCGCCGCGGCGGCGTGGCTGAACATCCGCGAAGCGGCGGCGCAGCGGCGGCCGGTGAGCGCGGTGGCCGCCGACACCGTCGCCGATTGAGATGACAGCCCCAAGCTCGCTTCGCTCGCGTCCCCCGAGGGGATATCAGGCCGCTTGGGGCGGCCCTGCGCTGGCCTGATGTCGCAGTATTTCGAAGTCCACCCCGACAACCCGCAGCAGCGCTTGCTGAAGCAGGCCGTGCAGATACTGCACGACGGCGGCATCGCGGCGATCCCGACCGACTCGAGCTACGCCCTGGTCTGCCATCTCGACGACAAGGACGCGGCCGAACAACTGCGGCGGATTCGCGGCGTCGACGACAAGCACCTGCTGACGCTGCTCTGCCGCGACCTGTCCGAGCTCGCCAGCTATGCGCGCGTGGACAACCAGCAGTACCGGCTGCTCAAGCTCGGCACGCCGGGGCCGTTCACCTTCATCCTGCAGGCCACCAAGGAAGTGCCGCGCCGCGTCAGCCACCCGCAGCGGCGCACGATCGGCCTGCGCGTACCCGACCACCGCACCACGCAGGCGCTGCTGGCGGAATTCGGCCAGCCGCTGCTGGCGACGACGCTGATCGCGCCGGGCGACACCGAGCCGATGAACGAGGCGCTGACGATCCGCGAGCGTTTTCAGAAAACGCTGCAGGCCGTGGTCGATGCTGGCGCGTGCCCGATGCAGCCGACGACGGTGATCGACCTCACCGGCGCCGAGCCGCTGCTCGTGCGCCACGGACGCGGCGATCCGGCTGCGCTCGGCTTGCAGCCGCACGACTGAACGCATTGCGCTGTGGTCTGCAACGCCCGAAACAGCGGCGGCTGCGCTACACCGCCGCGGTCACGACGATCTCGACCTTCCACTCCGGCTTGCCCAGGCGGGCCTGCACGGTGGCCCGCGGCGGCGTCTGGCCGGGCACCACCCAGCTGTCCCAGACCGCATTCATCGCTGCGAACTCGGCCATGTCGGCGATGAAGATCTGACACATCAGGATCTTCGACTTGTCGCTGCCGGCGCGCGCCAGCAGCGCGTCGATGGCGGCCAGCACCTGACGCGTCTGCCCCGTCATGTCCTGCCGCGCATCGCCCGGCACCTGGCCGGCGAGATGAACGGTGCCGTTGTGCACGGCCATTTCCGACAGGCGCGCACCGACATCGAAACGTTGGATGTCACTCATGAGGTTCTCGCTTTCTGCCCGATCTTCGACTCGGTGCCGGCCAGGAGTTTTTTGATGTTGCCTTGGTGCCGCCAGACGAGCAGCGCGCACATCACCGCGATCGCCAGCGCGTACGCGCCGCCGCCCCAGATCAGCAACTGGTAGAACAACGCGAACACGGCCGCCACCAGCGACGCCAGCGACGAATAACGAAAGAACGCCGCGATCAGCGCCCATGACGCGAGCGTGGCGACGCCGAGAAACGGGTTGAAGCCGAACAGCACGCCGGCCGCGGTGGCCACGCCCTTGCCGCCCTGGAACTTGAAGAACAGCGGCCACAGGTGGCCGAGGAACGCTGCCAGACCGGTGAGTGCGATAGTGCCGTTGCCCCAGCCGTAGCGCTCGGCCAGCAGCAGAGCCGCCATCACCGGCACATAACCCTTCGCCGCATCGAGCGCCAGCGTGGCGATCGCGGCCGCCTTGTTGCCCGAACGCAGCACGTTGGTCGCCCCCGGGTTGCCCGAGCCGTAGCTGCGCGGATCGGCCAAGCCCATGCTGCGGCTGACGAGCACGGCAAACGACAGCGACCCGATCAGGTAGCCGGCTAGAACCATCAGCGCGGAAGGCAGCACATCCATGCATGAAGTTTAGAGCGCGCAATGCACGGGTTTTGCGCCCACCACCTCGGTCAAAACCCGCGGCTCGATGCCGACCAGAAAGCCGCGCCGCCCGCCGTTGATGCAGATGCGCGGTACGTCGAGGATGCTGGCTTCGAACACCACCGGCACACCGGCACGCTTGAAGCCGAACGGCGAGGTGCCGCCGATCAGGTAGCCGCTGTGGCGTTGCGCAACCTCGGGCTTGCACGGCTCGATGCTCTTCAAGGCGAGCGCGCGCGCGAGGTTCTTCGTGCTGACCTGCTTGTCGCCATGCATCAGCACGACCAGCGGCATCGCGCGCTCGTCCTGCATCACCAGCGTCTTGATCACGGCATGTTCATCGACGCCGAGCTGTTGCGCGGACTCTGCCGTGCCGCCGTGTTCGACATAGTCGTAGAGGTGTTCGGTGAAAGCGACGCCGTGCGCGCGCAGCCACTGCGTCGCCGGTGTCTCTCCTGCGTGTGGTGTCTTCTTGGCCATGGTGCAATGCTGCCATGACGCTGACTCTCGCCCAAGCCTGGTCGCGGCAGATCGACTGGTGCGCGAACAACGGCTCGCCGTTCACCGCGCGCGTGCTCGAAGCGGCGTGGGCAGATCGCGAGCGCGGCGGTGCGCTGGCGGCGCTGCTGCCCGGCTGGTCCGGCGATGCCGGCGCCGACGCGGTGCCGCTTCGCGTGGCCGGCGCGTTGCATGCGCTGGCGTTGTCGGGACGCGATGCGCCGTTGGCCGCGCGCTACCCGCCGCGAGAAGAGCCCGGCGATCTCGCGCAGGCCGTCGCCGCCGCGATGGCGAATCACCGCGACGTGATCACCGAATACCTGGCCGTGGCGCCGCAGACCAACGAAATCGGCCGCAGCGCCGTGCTGCTGCCGGGCTTCGCCGCCATCGCGCAGGCCACGCGGCTGCCGCTGGCCACGTTCGAGATCGGCGCCAGTGCGGGGCTGAACCAGCTCTGGCACCGCTACCGTTACGCGCTCGGCGACGCGCGCTGGGGTGATCCGAGCAGCGACGTGCTGATCCGCGCCGAATGGCAAGGCCCGGCGCCGGCGCTGCCCGAGCACATCGATGTCGCTAGCCACGCCGCCTGCGACGTTTCGCCGATCGACCTGCAAGCCGACGGCGCTGGATTGCGGCTGATGTCGTACGTCTGGCCCGACCAGCGCGAGCGCCTCGAGCGCCTGCGCGCCGCCATCACGCTCACACAGCGCTTGCAGGTGCGCGTCGAAGCCGCCGACGCGCTTCCGTGGGCGCAAGACGTGCTATCCACGCAGCGCGCCGGCTGCACCACGGTGATCTACCACTCGGTGATGTGGCAATACATGCCCGAGCCGACGCGCAACGGCTTGCGCGGCTTGATCGAAGCCACCGGCTCGCACGCCACGCGGCAGGCGCCGCTGGCCTGGCTGGCGTTCGAATCGCCGGGCAACGACGCACACATGCTGCTGACGTTGGTGCTGTGGCCGGGTGGCGAACGGCGCGTGCTCGCCGAGGCGCATCCCCATGGGCAGTGGGTGCGGTGGTTTGAGCCAGCACCCTAATTTGACATCATGATGCGACTGCATCATGATGCTGATATGCGCACCACCGTCGATCTTCCCGAAGACTTGCACCGCATCGTCACATCCCTGGCGACCCATACGCGCCGCAGCCTTAGCCAGACAGCCGCCGATCTGATGCGACTGGGGCTGGCGGCACCTACGCGAGCCGCCGGCACGGCCTCGGCCGTTCGGATGGATTCAAAGACCGGTTTGCCCGTGCTGCATGGCTCGCGCGCCATCACACCAGAGGACGTGAAGGCACTGGAGGACGAGTCTTGATGCCGACGAAAAAGCGCCGTATCGCTGGACCGGTTCATCTGCTGGACGGCAATGTGCTCGTGGCGCTGGTCAGCCACGAACATGTCCATCACGCGGCGGCGCAACGTTGGTTCACTGCGTCATCGTGTCCTTTCGCCACCTGCCCCATCACGCAAGGCACCCTGCTTCGACTCTTGCTGCGCGTCGGTGAAGTGGCGCCGGAGACCGCGGTTGAGGTGCTGGCGCGCCTTGCGGCTCATGCGCGTCACCGCTTCTGGCCCGATGAACTGAATTACGAAGAGATCTCGTGGCGCGGTGTGTTGGGCCATCGGCAAGTCACCGACGCCTACCTTGCCGCGCTGGCGCGGCACCACGGCGGCAAGCTGGTGAGCTTCGATCGGGGTCTGGTGGCCCTGCACGCTGACGTGTCCGTTGGGCTCGACGAGGGGTGAGCAGACGGTGAAGCCTCACTGCGCCGGATCGCGCATCTCCCAGCGCACCTTGTCGATCTCGGCCAGCAACTCTGCTGACAACGTCATCCCACAGGCATCGACGCATTCATCGAGCTGCGCGACGCTGGTCACGCCGATGATCGTGCTGGCGACGCGCCAGTTGCCGTAGCAGAACGCCAGCGCCATTTGCGTCGGCGTGAGGCCATGCGACTGTGCCAGCGCGTTGTAGCGCCGCGCCGCGGCCAGCGACTCCGGCCGACCCCAGCGCTGCGTGCGAAAGCGCTCGAACAGCGCGATGCGGCCACGGCTGGCCGCATCGTCGAAGCCGCGCGCGTCGTACTTGCCGGTGAGCGCGCCGAAGGCCAGCGGCGAGTACGCGAGCAGCCCGACGCCGCTGCGGTGCAGCGCTTCGTCCAGGCCGTTGTCGACGACGCGATTGGTCAGGCAGTACGGGTTCTGCACCGAGACGACGCGCGGCAGGCCGTGCTGCTCGGCCACGCGCAGGAACTCCATCAACCCCCACGGCGTTTCGTTGGACAGGCCGATCGCGCGCACCTTGCCGGCCGCGATCAACTTGCCGAGGGCGTCGAGCTGGTCGTGGACCGAGGTCTGCGGCTGGTCTTTGGCCGGGTCGAAATACATCGACGTGAACAGCGGCACGTTGCGGTTCGGCCAGTGGATCTGGTAGAGGTCGATGACATCCGTCTGCAGGCGGCGCAGGCTGGCATCGCAGGCCTCGCGGATGTCGGCCGTGGTCACGTCGGGCTTGCCGCCGCGCACCCAGTTCATGCCGCGCGCCGGGCCGGCCACCTTGCTCGCCAGCACCACTTTCTGCCGCACGCCGGGGCGCGCGGCGAACCAGCGACCGAGGATGGTTTCGGTGGCGCCGTAAGTCTCGGCCTTGGGCGGCCCCGAGTACATCTCCGCGGTGTCGATGAACGTGATGCCGCGCTCCAACGCGCGGTCGAGGATCGCAAACGCGCCTGCTTCGTCGACCTGCTCGCCGAAGGTCATGGTGCCCAGGCAGATGGGCGTGATCTGCAACGGGCCGAGGGCAACGGTTTTCATGTCGGTGACCATGGTTTTCATGCTGGCAGTCGGGGGGTCGAGGTGGGTAGCATCGTGTCCCAGACAGGGAGGATGACGAAAGGTCGGAGGGTACCGCGTGACGATTCTGATCGTGGGCGCCACGGGTTTGCTCGGCCGCGCCACCGCATTGGCGCTGCTGAAGGACGGGCAGCGCGTGCGCGTGCTGGTGCGCGAGCCGGCGCGCCACCCCGAGCACGTGGCCGAGCTGCAGCGCGCCGGCGCAGAACTGGTCGCCGGCGACCTCACCGACCCGCCCTCGCTGGAGCGGGCTTGCAAGGGCGCGATGCGCGTCTTTGCCTGCGCGCACTCATTTCTCGGCCGCGGCCGCTGGCGCAGCGCGCAGGTCGATCACGTTGGCCACAGCGCACTGATCGCCGCCACGCTGACCACCGGCGTGCCGCGCTTCGT
>JANNJX010000360.1:0-1850 GCA_031396005.1 Burkholderiales bacterium | reverse complement strand
AACGAGTGCGACCCGCCTCCACCAGCTTGACCAGGGCGTTCAGGGTCTGGTTGACCGGCGTCGCGATGCCGAGCTCGGCGCCCCGACGCGCCACAAAGCCGTTGAGGTGATCGATCTCGCTCGGCTTGCCGCGCGCCATGTCCTGCGCGGTGGACGAGAGTTGCGCCGGCATGGCGCGGGCAATGTGTCCCATCGCCTCGAGTGCGGCGTCGAGCCGCAGGCTCTGCCCATCGGCCTGTGCCACGGCCACCACTTCGCGCACCACGGCGTGTTGCACCTCGACAATGGCCGGCAGCGCCGCCAGCTGACCATAGGGCAGCTGCGCCAGGCCCGAGATGGCGTTGTAGGCGCAGTTGACCATCAGCTTGCTCCAGAGCTCGCCCATCACGTCAGCCGAGATGCGAACGGGCACCTGGGCGGTGGCAAACAGGTCGACCACGGCATGCAGGAGCTGCTGTTGTGCGGCGTCGTGTGACGCCGCGGCATCGCGCGCGCCGATCACCAGATCGCCGCGACCGTGGTGCGTGACGACGCCGGCCTCGGGCATCGCGGTGGCCACGTACACCACCGCCGGCACCACGGTCTGGCGCACATGGCGCGCGACCGTCGCGGCGTTGTCGACGCCGTTTTGCAGACTGAGCACAAGTGCATCCTTGCCGAGCAGCGGCGCGATCTGGCGCGCCACCGGTTCGGTGTCGGTGGACTTCACGCAGAACAACACCAGGTCTGCTGAACGCACGGCGGCGAGTTCGGTCGATGCGGCCAGGTGCACGGTCTCCACACCGCCCGCCATGTGGAGCAAGAGACCACGGCGGTGGATGGCCTGCACATGGGGCGCGCGGCCGACTAGCGTGACTGGGTGGCCGGCCCGCGCCAGCATGGCGCCAAAGAAGCTGCCGACAGCCCCGGCGCCTACGACCGCGGTGGAACGAAACGGTGGGGGCACGACGCGGTCACTTTCGCAAAGGCGAGACGTTGCTCATGCCCTCAGTATGCAATGGTCAAGTGGGTCTCGTTGCTACTCGAACGCGTCACAGCTGCCCTGCCACCTCGACGCCAAGGCCTCGCCGCAATCGCCAAAGACATTCAAGATCCCTCTGACGTTGATCGGCACGTTGACGATGGCGACGAACGACCGCTGACAAGCTGCGTCCACAGTCATCCATCGACGGCATGGACGACGGGTGGCCACAAACCGACCGGTCATTCTTCACTTCCGACCCTGAAGCGACAGTCATCGCTCTGGGCCCGTCGCCGCAAACCAGTCGCTGGAAGATTCGTTGGCAGGCAGCGAGCGACCTCAAAGACCGCGCGGCGCTTCGGGCTGCAGACCATGCCCGCCCGGAATGCCATTGCGAAGGAGCCAGGGAGCTTTTGAGCTTCCTCTCCTCAACCCGAAGATGCGCGAGGCGCTGCGCGGAGCCCGTCTCTACCGATGCGGCGGCGCCGGCCAGGGGCAGCGGCTCGCCGGCGCCAGCGCCTTGTCCTACAAGCTGAAGCGCCCTTCGCGGTCGCCGTTCGAGTTCTGCCGATGAAGACTCGTGGCTGCCACCGGAAACCCCATGAACTGTCCCCACCCCCGCGCGCCACCCGCCCGGCGAGCCACTGACCGACACCTGAAGATCGAAGCTTCGATCTCGCAGGCCCGGATGCCGACCTGGACATGCCATCCGTGAGCCACGCGCTCACGAGCCGCCAAGTGCCAGCGCCCGACGCCGCCACCGACAACACGGCCCACGATGCCGGTGAAGGCGCCAAGGCATCGCTGCAGCAGGCTTCGCGGTGGTCGCTGCGGGCATGGTGGAGCATGTTGAAGGCGACGATGGTGGCGTGGATCGACGATTACGCGC
>JANNJX010000365.1:0-11866 GCA_031396005.1 Burkholderiales bacterium | reverse complement strand
TCGCTGACACGCAACGAAGGCGCGTACGCGATCGTGCAGGCGCTGATCGCGCGCGGCGTCATCGGCGACTTCCGCGCACCCGACGTGCTGCGCTTCGGTTTCACGCCGCTGTACTTGCGCTTTGTCGATGTCTGGGATGCGGTGGAACAGTTGAGCCAGGTGCTGGACACCGGCGAGTGGCAGCACGATCGGTTCAGCAAGAAGGCAGCGGTTACGTGACGGAACACCACGACGCCAAGCTCGACTTCGCCCGCGACATGAGTTACGGCGACTACCTGCACCTCGACCACGTGCTCGCAGCGCAGCACCCGCTGTCGCCCGACCACAACGAGATGCTGTTCATCATCCAGCACCAGACCAGCGAGCTGTGGATGAAGCTGATGCTGCACGAGTTGGAAGCGGCGATGGCGCACATCGCGCGCGATGAACTCGGCAGCGCCTTCAAGATGCTGGCGCGCGTCAGCCGCATCATGGAGCAGCTCGTGCACGCCTGGGACGTGCTGGCGACGATGACACCGCCCGAATACAGCGCCATCCGCCCCTACCTCGCCAACAGCAGCGGCTTTCAAAGCTGGCAGTACCGCTGCATCGAGTTCCGCCTCGGCAACAAGAACGCGGCGATGCTCAAGCCGCACGCGCATGCGCCCGAGCGCCTGGCTCAAGTGGCCGCCGCGCATGCCGCGCCGTCGCTCTACGACGAGGCGCTGCGCCTGCTGGCGCGGCGCGGTATCGCTGTGCCGGCCACGCACACCGAGCGCGACTGGACGCAGCCCTACGCCGCCAGCGCCGAGGTCGAACAGGCCTGGCTCGTCGTCTACCGCGCGCCGCAGACGCACTGGGATCTGTACCAGCTCGGCGAGGAGCTGACCGATCTCGAAGACGCCTTCCGCCTGTGGCGCTTCCGTCATGTCACCACCGTCGAGCGCGTCATCGGATTCAAGCGCGGCACCGGGGGCACCGGCGGTGTGAGCTACCTGCGCAAGATGCTCGACGTGGTGCTGTTCCCGGAAATCTGGACGCTGCGCACGAGCCTCTGACCGGCGCGGCTTCGGCACCCGGCCAGGGCGGACGTGAGCGCCCAAGACATGCCGGCAGCGCACTGAGCACGCGGGAAGGCTGGACCCGCACGCGGCGTAAACCCCGTGGAGCTTGCGCCGCAGGCTCACCTCCTAGGAGAGCCACATGTCGATCCACCTTCTCACCACCAACCTGCCGCGCCTTGCGCTGACCGGCTGCGCTGCCGCCGCGCTCGGCCTGCTGGCCGCGCCAACGCTGGCCGACAACTCGCGCGACCCGTCTCGACGAGGCGACCGCATCGAAGCGCGCCTGAAGGGCTTTGCCGAAGTGCCGGCCGTGTCTTCGGCGGCCAGCGGCCGCTTCAGGGCCCGCATCGACAGCGCGTCGCAACAGCTGAGCTACGAGCTGTCCTACAGCGGCCTCGAAGACAGCGTGCGCATGGCGCACATCCACTTCGGCCAACACGGTGTCAACGGCGGCATCATGGTCTGGCTGTGCCAGACCCCGGCCTTCCCGTCACCGGTGATGTCGACGCCGCAATGCCCGCAGTCGGGCACGGTCAGCTGGACCGTCTCGGCCGCCGACGTCATCGGCCCCGCCGGCCAAGGCATCGCCGCCACCGAGTTCGCCGAAATGGTCAAGGCCATCGGCGCCGGCGTGGCCTACGCCAACGTGCACTCGAACAAGTTCCCCGGCGGCGAAATCCGCGGGCAGTTGCGCGACGACGATTGACGGCGCACTGAAGTACCAGAAATCGCGCCGTCGCAGCGTCAGACGGTGTTGGTGTTCGCCGCCTAGGAACGCAGTGCCACCCGGTGCTGTCCGTCGCTCGCTTTCCTACAACTTCTGCGCATCGAACGTATTGCACTGCTGCACGCTGCCCGACTCCAGCCCGCGCCGGAACCACGCCGTGCGCTGCTGGCTCGTGCCGTGCGTGAAGCTCTCGGGCACGATCGTGCCTTGCGACTTGCGCTGCAGGTTGTCGTCGCCGATCTGCGAGGCGGCGTTCATTGCTTCTTCGAGATCGCCGCGCTCCAGCCAGCCTTTGCTCTTCTGCGAGTGATTGGCCCAGACACCGGCAAAACAATCGGCCTGCAACTCCACGCGCACCGACAGCGCATTCATCTGCTGCTCCGAAACGCGCCCGCGCATGCCGTCGACCTTGCCGGTGATGCCCAGCTGGTTCTGCACATGGTGCGCCACCTCGTGGGCGACAACGTAGGCCTGCGCAAAGTCGCCCGGCGCGCCCATGCGTGAGCGCAGCGTGTCGAAGAACTGCATGTCGAGATAGACCCTCTGGTCGCCCGGGCAGTAGAACGGGCCCATTGCCGACTGGCCGGTGCCGCAGGCCGTGCCGACCGCGCCGCGAAAGAGCACGAGCTTGGGTTCGCTGTAGCGCGTGCCGGACCCTTGCATGATCTTGCCCCACACCTCTTCGGTGTCGGCGAGCACGGTCGAGACAAAGGCCGCCGCTTCGTCGGTGGCCGGCGGCTTGGTCGCCGGGCCTTGCGCCTGCGGCGCCGCCACGGGCCCGCCTCCGCCGAGCACACCGAGCACGGTCAGTGGGTTGATGCCGAAGATCCAGCTCGCGAGCACCGCAATGATGATCGTGCCGATGCCGATGCCGATGCCGCGTCCGCCGCCGATGCGAAAGCCGCCACCGCCGCCTCCGGCACGGCGGTCTTCGACGTTTTCACTTTGCCGCTGGCCTTCCCACTTCATGTGCTGCTCCTGGAGGTGAACCGGGGTTGTACCGCAACTGAAGCGACCTTCGTCCTAGGGGGTCTGCCGGCACCCGCGTCCGGATGGCTCGCCGGGCTGCGTGGATTCGGCACAACCACTGTGAGGCAACCACGCCATGACCTTCCATTCCGCTCCTGTCTTTCCGCCCTCTCCACGCCTGGCGCTGGTCATCGGCAGCGGCGGCGTGCGCGGCGCTTCGGCCATCGGCGTGGTCGATGTGCTCGCACGCGCCGGCCTGCGGCCCGACCTGATCGTCGGCTGCAGCTCCGGTGCCGTCTTCGGCGCCGGCCTGGCGCTCGGTCTGTCTAGCGAAGACCTGATGCGCCTGGTGACGACGCTGTGGTCGCAGGAGCTGACGCAGCAGCGGCACTGGCACGCCTACGCGCAGTTGCTGGCGCCCAAGCTGGCCCGCTTCGACCAGGACTTCTCGCTGCGCAGCGAGCGGCCGATCGTGCAGCGGCTGGAAGAAGCGTTCGGCGATAGGCAGCTGCAGGACCTGCGCCTGCCGCTGCGCGTGGCCGCCACCGTGGCCGCCACCGGCGCGCCGGTGGTCCTCAGCCGCGGCTCGGTGGTGCGCGCCGTGCAGGCCAGCATGGCCGTGCCGTTTCTGTGGCCGAGCGTCGACATCGATGGCCAGCGGCTGGTCGACGGCGCGCTGTCGGACCCGCTGCCGGTGGCCGCGGCGCGCGACGCGCTGGTCGTGCTGGCGATGGGTTTTCCCGGCGACATGCCGCGCAGCCTGAAGCGCCCGGCCAGCCTGGTGGCGCAGGTCAGCACGACGCTGATCAACAACCTGCACGAGGCCCGCCTGGCGGCTGCGCGGGCCCGCGGACAGGCGCTGATCGAGATCGACCCGGTGTGGCCGCGCCGCATCGGCCTGTGGGAGACGCAGGCCCTGCCGGCGGCGTTCGAGGCCGGCCGACAGGCCGCGCTGGTGGCGTTGCCGGCCATCGAGCGCTTGCTGCTGGCGCGCGTCGGAGGGCAAGCGGCGTGACGGCGCGCGACGGGCATGCGGACATGGGACCGTTGTCCCTAGGATCGAAAACGCCGCGGGCCTAAGCTTGCAGTCCACTGAACCCAGATGACACACGCCCCCGCTCGTCTGCGCCCCGACGCGTCATGCGTCGTTGCAAATGCTCGCGATACCAGCGGGTATCGCTGTGCTTTGCGCCGAGCCTGCCGCGCTGCTGCGCAGCCGCTCAGGTGCGATTCATCTGGTTCAGTGGACTAGCGATGCAGATCGACGCGTGCAAGGCCCAGACGACGCCGGAGTCGGTGCAGGCCCTGTTCCCCAGCCTCTACACCGAACTGCGCCGCCTGGCCCGCTCGCGCCTGGCCGGGGGTGGGCGGCCGACGCTGCTCGACACCTCGGCGCTGGTGCATGAGGCTTTCATGCGCATGCAGAAGGACGGCGGCGCGCAGGTCGCCGACCGCGAGCATTTCATGGCCTATGCGGCGACGACGATGCGCAACATCGTCATCGACTTCGTGCGCCGGCGCAAAGCCGAGCGTCGCGGCGGCGGCGCCGAGCATGTGACGCTCGACACCCGCGCTGCCGAGCAACTGGGCGCCGCCAGCGACGACGAAATCCTCGACGTGCACGAAGCGCTGCAAACGCTGGCCGAGGTCGATCCGCGCCTGGTGCGCGTGGTCGAGATGCGCTACTTCGCCGGCCTGACCGATCTCGAGATCGCCAGCGCGCTGAACGTCACCGACCGCACGGTGCGGCGCGATTGGGAACGCGCGCGGCTGCTGCTGGCGGAGATGCTGGGACGGTAGTCCACTGAACCATTGAAATGCGAGTCGAGGGACGTGCGAGACGTGATGCGATGCCAGGCGCAAAGCGCAGCGATGCCCGAAGGCATCGCGAGCATTTGCTCGCCGCAGCGCGCTCGTATCGCACGCACACCGGCTCGCGATGACAGTGGTTTAGTGGACCTATGTCCGGCTGCGGACGCGCTCGACGTGGTACGCACGAGATGCCGCGATGAACCCCTCCACCCGCAACGACGCCGCTCGGTTGAAGCAGCTCAACACGCTGCTGGAAACTGCGCTGGCGTTGCCGCCGGCCGAGCACAACGCGTGGCTGCGCGCGCTGCCGTTCGAGCAGCAGCGCCTGGTGCCGATGCTCACGTCGATGCTCGAACGCGCCGCGGTCGAGACCGACGGCTTCATGCGCACCGGCGCGCACGCGCGGCTGGAGGCGGTGGCCAACGACGCGCCGGGCGATGTCATCGGCCCCTACCAATTGATCCGCCCGCTCGGCCACGGCGGCATGTCCACGGTCTGGCTGGCGCGCCGTATCGACGGCTCGTTGCAGCGCGACGAAGCGCTGAAGCTGCCCAACTTCGGCGCCGTGGCCGGGCCCGGCATCGCCCGCCGCATGGCGCGCGAACGCGACATCCTGGCCAGCCTCGAGCACCCGTGCATCGCCCGCCTGTACGACGCCGGCGTCACCGCCGAAGGCCGGCCATGGCTGGCGATGGAGCGCGTCGAGGGCGTGCCGATCGATGCCCACGTGGCCGAGCACAAACTTTCCGTCGAGCAGCGCCTGCGGCTATTCGTCGAAGTGGCCGACGCGGTGGCGCATGCGCATGCGCGGCTGGTCGTGCACCGCGACCTGAAGCCGGGCAACGTCTTCGTCACGCCGAGCGGCGGCGTGCGGCTGCTCGACTTCGGCGTGGCGCAACTGCTCGCAGACGACACCCCCGCCGACCAGCAGCTGACGCGCCACATCGGCCGCCCGGTGACGCCGGACTACGCCGCGCCCGAGCAGCTCGGCCCGCAGGCGGTGGGAACCGCGGCCGATGTCTATTCGCTGGGCATCGTGCTCTTCGAGTTGCTCACCGGCCAGCGGCCGTACAGCGTCGGCCAGCATGGCGCTGCGTCGCTGCAGGACGCGGTGCTGCATGCGCCCGTGCCCGCGGTGAGTTCGCGCGCGCGCGACAAGGCCACGGCGCGGCAGCTTCGCGGCGACCGACACCATCGTCGCCAAGGCGCTGCGCAAGAAGGCGGCCGACCGCTACAGCAGCGTCGAAGCCTTCGCCGCCGACGTGCAGCGCCACCTGGACGGCCAGGCGGTGCTGGCACAACCGCCGACCTGGGGCTACCGCGCGCGCAAGTTCGCGCGCCGCTGGCGGCTGCCGCTGGCCGCGGCGGCGATGGTGCTGGCCTCGCTGCTGGCCGGCCTGGGCGCGGCGCTGTGGCAAGCCAACGAGGCGCGCGCTCAGGCGGCGCGGGCCGAGCAGAGCAAGCGCTTCATCGCCTCGATCCTGCAACAAGCACAGCCGCGGCAAGGCAGCGGCGGCGCCGTGCTCGCCGCCGACCTGCTGGTGGTGGCCGGGGCGCGCATCGAGCGCGAGCTCACGTCCGACCCGCAGGGCGCGGCCGAGCTGGGCGTGATCATCGGCGAAGGCTTGTCGATGCTCGGCGAGCCCGAGCGCGGCGAGGACGTCCTGCGCGCGGCCGTGGCGCGTGCCGACGCCGCCTGGGGCGCGCGCCACATCATCACCCTGCGCGGACGCGCGCTGCTGGCCGAAAGCCTGGCCGTGCTCCAACCCGACGAGGCGGCGCGCGTCGCCGACGCGCTGGTGCCCGATGCGCTGGCCGGCCTGCCGGAGACCGCGGCAGTGGCGACGATGGCGCTGCGCCAGCAATCGTTCCAGCGCGCCAAGCGCGATGAAGCCGCGGCCTCGTACGCGCCGCTCAGGCAGGCCATCGAGATCGCCGAGCGCCACCTCGGCCCCAACCACGCCGACACGGCAGCGACGATGGGCCTCTTGTCCAACACCTACGGCCGCCTTCGGCGAGTACAAGATGCAACTCGCCTCGGCGCAGGAGGCGCTGACTCGGGCGATGGCCGGCCTGGGCGCGCAGCGGCCGCACCTGACGCTGACGGCGGTTGAGCGCTGGTATGCCGAAGCGCTGCGCCGCAACGACCGGCCGGCCGACGCGGTGCCGATCCTGCGCCGCGTGGTCGACGACCAGCGCCAGCTCGACGGCTCGGACACGCCGCGCGCGCGCAACGCGCTCTACCAGCTCGGCCTGGCGCTGGCCGAGGCCGGCCAGCTCGGCGAAGCGCTGACGCTGCTGCGCGCAGTGGTGGCGCTCGAAGCCCGGCAGAACAACGGCAGCGACAACGAAGACCGCCGCAACTACCGCGCCTCGCTGGCCACGGTGCTGGGCTTTGCGCAACGCGCCGACGAAGCGTTGGCGTTGATGCCGCGCGGCGCTGCGGGGCCCGAGCCGCTGCCGGCCGAGCCGACGCTCGGCCAAATGATGAACCACCTGCGCCACGCGCGCCTGCTCGCGCTGATCGGCGACAGCCGCGCCGCAGCGCGGGTGGCCGACGAGGCCGCGCAGCGCACCGACGAAGCGCATGCCCAGTACCGCACCGAGGCGCTGGTCGTCGCCGCCTTCAACGCCCGCGTGCAGCGCCGGCAGGCGCAGGCTCTCGCGCTCGCGCAGCGCGCATGGAGCGACAGCGCGCGGCCGATGGCGCGGCCGGCGGTGCAGGCAGCGATCGCCGCCGAGCTGGCGTCGGCCTTGCTCGATCGCGGCGAGAGCGCGCGCGCCGAGCCGATGGTGCAGCACTCCCTGGCGCTGTTCGAGCAGGCGCAGGTGGCGCCGTCACCGCGCTCGTCGGCGGCATGGATCGCGCAGGCCCGGCTGCACTTGCAGGCCGGCCGCACCGACGAGGCCGAAGCGACGCTGCGGCCGCTGCGCGCGGCCTGGGAGGCGGCACACCCGCAAAGCGACTGGCATGGCGAAACGCTGTTCTGGCTGGCCCGCGTGCAGGCGCGGCGCGGTGATGTGCAGGGCCAGCGCGCGCTCGATCACCTGGCAGCGCCGCTGCTGCGAGCGTCGCCGTTGCCGGCCTTGCGCGGACTGGGCTCCTAGTCCGCTGAATCATTGAAATGGGCGGTGAGGGACGCGCAAGACGGGATGCGATGCAAGGCGCAAAGCGCAGCGATGCCCTTAGGCATCGCGAGCATTTGCAACGCCGCAGCGCACCCGTATCGCGTGGACAGCACCGATCCGATTTCAGCGATTCAGTGGACTTGGCCGGGTGCTAGGAGGTGCCGAGCTCGAATGCGGCGAACAGCTCGACGGCCAGTGCGCGCAAGGCAGCGTCGGTGCTGGCATGCGCGCGCGCGAGGCAGTCGAAGGCGTAGAGCCTGTCATAGCCCAGCCGCGCCGCTTGCACCGCCATGCCTTGCGCCGTCATCGCACTTACGAAGGCGCGCAGGCTCGCCGGTTTGACGCTGCCGCCGATCGGCAAGGCCACCTGCGCCGCGGCATCGGCGGCGTGCAGAAACTCCGGCGGTGCGTGGAACGGCTCAGCCGTTTTGGGGGCTCGGTACATGAGCGAAATCATCGCCCGCGCGACGACGGGGCAGGCGGCGAAATCGCACGGGCCGCGCGCCGCCGTCACCGCGCCCGTGGATTACTGCGCGATCAGGTCTTGGGCAGCGTGACGCCGCGCTGCCCTTGGTACTTGCCGCCGCGATCCTTGTAGCTGGTTTCGCAAACCTCGTCGCTCTCGAAGAACAGCACCTGCGCGCAGCCCTCACCAGCATAGATCTTGGCCGGCAGCGGCGTCGTGTTCGAGAACTCGAGCGTGACGTACCCTTCCCATTCGGGCTCGAACGGCGTCACGTTGACGATGATGCCGCAGCGCGCGTATGTGCTCTTGCCCAGGCAGATGGTGAGCACGTTGCGCGGGATGCGAAAGTATTCCAGCGTGCGCGCCAGCGCAAAGCTGTTCGGCGGGATCACGCAGACGTCGGCGTTGATGTCGACGAAGCTCTTCTCGTCGAAGTTCTTCGGGTCCACCACCGTCGAGTAGATGTTGGTGAAGACCTTGAATTCCGGCGCGCAGCGGATGTCGTAGCCGTAACTGGAGGTGCCGTAGCTGACGATCTTCTGGCCGTCGGCCGACTGCCGCACCTGTCCCGGCTCGAATGGCTCGATCATCCCGTGCTCGGCCGCCATGCGGCGGATCCACTTGTCGCTTTTGATCGTCATCGAGGTGCTGCGCAGCGTGAACGGCAACGGGCATTGTAGGCACCGCGCGTTGCACGAACGTGCCGCAACGGCTGTCACGGCGTCGTAATATGCCGCCACCGACCCCGGGAGAAGTGCATGTCGTCCACCGCCACCCAGCTAATGGCCCAGTACGCGGCCTACCACCGCGACCGGCGCAACATCGCCACCCATTTCGTCGGCATTCCGCTGATCGTTTTCGCGGTGGGCGCCTTGCTCGCCAGGCCGACGTTCGGCATCGGCAGCTGGGCGTTGACGCCGGCGGCGCTGCTCTGGGGCTTGAGCTCGCTCTGGTACCTGACACGCGGCAACCTGGCGCTCGGCCTGGCGACGAGCCTGGCCAACCTGCTGCTGATCGCCGCCGCGCTGCCGCTGGGCCACCTGGAGACGCTGCCGTGGCTGGCCTGGAGCCTGGGCATCTTCGCCGTCGGCTGGGCGGCGCAGTTCATCGGTCACTACTACGAAGGCTGCAAGCCGGCTTTCGCCGACGACCTGCGCGGCCTGTTGATCGGCCCGATGTTCGTCGTCGGCGAAGCCCTGTTCGCGCTCGGATGGGGCAAGTCGATGCTGGCCGAGATCGAGGCCCGCGTCGGCCCGACGCACCTGCGCGACCTGCACGCGCCAGCCACCCGCTAGCGATGACGACCCCCCGCGCGCTACGCGAGCACCCCCCCGAGGGTAGGCTCAGGCCGACGCTTGGGAACGGCCCGGCGCTGGCCTGAGCACGTTCGCACAAAAGATGACACCTGGCGCGCTGCTCGTCATGGGCGCGGGCAGCGTCGGCTGCTTCGTCGGCGGCTGCCTGCAAGCCGCCGGCGCCACGGTGCACTACGTCGGCCGGCGGCGGGTGCTGGATGCGTTGCGCGTGCATGGCCTGACGCTGACCGACCTCGACGGGCAGCGCAAGCACCTGCCACCCGACACGCTCGCTCTGAGCGAAGTCGTGCCGGCGATGCAGCCGTCGCTCGTGCTGCTGACCGTCAAGAGCAGCGCCACGCGCGCCGCCGCTGCCGAGCTGGGACGCATGCTGCCGGCGGGCACACCGGTGCTGTCGCTGCAAAACGGCATCGGCAACGCGGCAGCCGCGCAGGATGCAGCGCCGGCGCTGGACGTGATCGCCGGCATGGTGCCGTTCAACGTCGCCGAAGTTGCACCGGGACAGTTTCACCGCGGCACCAGCGGCGCGCTGGCCGCGGCGCAGCACGCGGCGCTGCTGCGCTGGCAGCCGCTGTTGCAGCGCGCCGGCCTGCCGCTGGCGTTGCACACCGACATGCGCAGCATGCAGTGGGGCAAGCTGCTGCTCAACCTCAACAACCCGGTCAATGCGCTGTCGGAATTGCCGCTGCGCGAGGAGTTGCTGTCGCGCGGCTACCGCAAGGCGCTGGCCGCCCTGCAGGTCGAAGCGCTGCAGGTGATGCAGGCGGCACGTATCGAGCCCGCTCGCTTGACCGCCCTGCCGCCGAGCTGGCTGCCGGCCGTGCTTCGCCTGCCGACGCCGCTGTTTCGCATCATCGCGTCGCGCATGCTGCGCATTGACGCCAAGGCGCGCTCGAGCATGGCCGATGACCTGGCGCACGGCCGCGCCACCGAGGTCGACGCGTTGTGCGGGGAGGTCGTGCGCATGGCGCGTGGACTGAACATGGACGCCCCCGTGAACGCGCGCATGGCAAAACTCGTGCAGGAGCAGGGGCTGCTGCCGCAGCGCTACGACGCGCCGCGACTGCTGGCGGCGCTGGGGCTGTCGCGCTGAAGCTCGGCACGAGGTGAAAGGGCCGGTCGTGGCGACGGGCTGGGGCTCGCATCCCTAGCTTGATGGATGCCCGATCGGCACACCCGCTCTAACGTAGCGGCAACAACTCCACGGAGGAATGATGCTGCGTCGTGCCGTCCTGTTCCGTTCACTGGCTATCCTTCCCGCGTTGGCTGTCGCCCAGCCCGCCCTCCCCCCGCCCACCGTGCTCAGCGGCGAGCCGCCGACGCTGAAAGTGGGCGACACGTGGCGCTGGGTGCGCAGCGATCGGCGTACCGGCATGAAGGAGGCCGACACCCGGCGCATCATCACCAAAGTTTCGCCGGAGCGCATCGAGGGCACGGAAAACGACGCACCGATGTTCATGTCGGGTGACTTGAACCTGATGGAAACTCCGGAGTACGTGCGCACAGGATCTCCGCGCTTCTATGACTACCCGCTGTCGGTGGGCAAGAAGTGGAGCTTCAAGTACGAGCAGGCAAGCAAGACCGGACCCCAACGCACGCGTTGGCAGTACGACGCCGAAGTGGTTGCTCAGGAAAGGGTCAAAGTGCCGGCCGGCGAGTTCGACGCCTTCAAGGTCGTGGCCAAAGGCTTCTGGAACAGCGAAACCAGCTCCGCCAGCGGCCCTGGCCGGCTCAGCCTCTGGTACGCACCAGCCGCGCGAGGTTCAGTCAAGCTCGAGTTCGAGGGCGGCAACACCTACAACGTGACCGAATTGGTGGAGATGAAGCTGGCCCCTTAAGAAACCCTGATTCAGGCCGTGGCCGGTCGCCTGGCGGCGGGCAAGCCGGCATGCGAGGACGACGATGCGCCGGATGTCCTTGTCGTCGAGGTTGGCGAACTCACCCGCTGACCACTCTCACCGGCGGCCGCTCGGGCTCAGGCTCGGCGTCAAAGCGGTCGAAGCCGCCGTAGCAGATGAAGTGGCGCTGGCTGGCGCGGCCGAACAGGGTCATACCGAGTTGCGTCGCCAGCTCGTAGCCCATCTGCGTGACACCGTTGCGCGAGATGACGATCGGCACGCCGAGCTGCGCCGCTTTGGTGACCATCTCGCTGGTCAGCCGTCCCGTCGTGTAGAAAACCTTGTCGCCACCTTGGCCCAACGGCGCGTCGCCCTGCATCCACATCCAGCCGGCGATGGTGTCGATGGCGTTGTGGCGGCCGACGTCTTCGACGAAGGTCAGCATCTCGCTGCCGCGAAACAGCGCACAGCCGTGAACCGAACCCGCGCGGCGGTGCACGCTGTCGACCTTGCGCATCGCATCGTTCATCGTGTGCAGCGTCGATTGGCGGATGCGCGCGGCCGAC
>JANNJX010000262.1:0-15662 GCA_031396005.1 Burkholderiales bacterium | reverse complement strand
CGCACGCGTTTGTAGCCGGCGTCGTCGTGGATGGCGCTGACTTCGAGCTCATCGTCGTTCTCGTCGTCGGTGATCGAAAACAAGCGCAGCTCGCGCATCAGCTTCGGGCTCAGGTACTGGCCGACGAAGCTCTCGTCCTTGAAGTTGCGCATCGCGTGATCGAGCACTTCCAGCCAGGGTTTGCCGGCAATGTTGGGAAACCACTCGCGGTCTTCGGTGGTGGGCGCGCCGCAGATGCGCTTGATGTCGGTGTACATCGCAAAGCCGAGCGCATACGGGTTGATGCCCGAGTAGGCGCGCTCGCCGACGCGCGGCTGGTAGACGACATTCGTATGCGAGGTCAGCCACTCGATCATCACGCCGTCGGTAAGGTGGCCGTCGTCGTACATCGTGTTGAGGATTCGGTGGTGCCAGAACGTGGCCCAGCCTTCGTTCATGACCTGCGTCTGGCGCTGCGGATAGAAATACTGTGCCACCTTGCGCACGATGCGCACGATTTCGCGCTGCCAGGGTTCGAGCAGCGGCGCGTTCTTCTCCATGAAGTACAGGATGTTTTCCTGCGGCTCGTCGGGGAAGCGCTTGGCCGCAGCCGCCGCATCGGCTTTCTCGGCGCGTTTGGGCAGCGTGCGCCAGAGGTCGTTGACCTGCTGCTGCGCATAGGCCTCGCGGTCCTTGCGCTCGGCGAGTTCCTGCGCAAGGCTCTTGCGGCTCGGCCGTCGGTAGCGATCGACGCCGTGGTTCATCAGCGCGTGGCAGGAGTCGAGCAGCTCTTCGACGGCGTCGATGCCGTGTCGCTCTTCGCAATCGGCGACGTAGTGCTTCGCATAGACCAGGTAGTCGATGATCGACGACGCATCGGTCCACATGCGGAACAGGTAGTTGCCTTTGAAAAAACTGTTGTGGCCGTAGGCCGCATGCGCGATGACGAGCGCCTGCATCGCCATCGTGTTTTCCTCCATCAGGTAGCTGATGCAGGGGTTCGAGTTGATGACGATTTCGTAGGCCAGGCCCATGTGGCCGCGCTTGTAGTTCTTCTCGGTCGAGATGAACTCCTTGCCGTAGCTCCAATGGCGGTAGTTCACCGGCATGCCGACCGACGCGTAGGCGTCCATCATCTGCTCGGCGGTGATGACTTCCAACTGGTTGGGATACGTGTCGAGGCCGAAGCGTTGCGCGGTGGCGCGGATCACGTCGTGATAGCGCTCGATCAGCTCGAAGCTCCAATCGCTCGGGGCGGGCAAGGGTTGCGGTGCTCTGACTGCGCTCATGGGGACCTCAGGCCAGCGAGGGGCCGCTCCCAAACGGCCTGAGCTGCCCTCGGGGGAAGCGAACGAAGTGAGCTAGGGGCTGTCATGTTTGTCCTCAGGCGGCTTTCGCCGCCGTTCCCTCTTTCTTGAACAAGTCGCGGAACACCGGATAGATCTGGCTCGCCTCGGTGGCTTTGCGCATCGCAAAGTGCGGCTGCGTTTCGAGCAGCTGCGTGTACTCGGTCCACAGATTCTGCTCTTCCTCTGCGACCTGCACGTACGCGTAGTAGCGGCACAGCGGCAGCAGCTTCTGGTCGAGCAACTCGCGACAACGGCCGCTGTCGTGGTGCCAGTTGTCACCGTCGCTGGCCTGCGCACCGTAGATGTTCCATTCGCTCGGGCTGTAGCGGGCGCGGATGATCTCTTCCATCAGCACCAGCGCCGAGGACACGACGGTGCCGCCCGTCTCGGTGGCGTGGAAAAAGTTCTGCTCATCGACTTCCGCTGCCTGCGTGTGGTGGCGGATGAAGACGATGTCGATCTTGTCGTAGTGCCGCGTCAGGAACAGGTAGAGCAGGATGAAGAAACGCTTGGCCAGGTCCTTGCGGCTCTCGTCCATCGAGCCGGAGACGTCCATCAGGCAGAACATCACCGCCTTGGAGGTCGGCACCGGCACACGGACACGGTTGCGGAATCGCAGGTCGATCGGATCGAGGTACGGAATGCGCGCGATGCGCGCGCGCAGCTCTTCGATGCGCATCTGCAGCGCCGTGATGCGTTGGCCGGACGTGCTGTCGCCGAGCGGCGCCTCCTCGAGCAGCCTTTCGAGTTCGTCTTCGCACTCGCGCAGTTCGCGCCGCGCCTCGGCGCCGATGGCGATGCGCCGGCCGATCGCGCCGCGCATCGAGCGCACGACATGCAGGTTGGTCGGGTTGCCGTCGCTGGTGAAGCCGGCGCGGTGGCTCTTCCATTCCGGCGTCTCGGCGAGCTGTGTGCGGATCAGGTGCGGCAACGCGAGGTCTTCGAAAAAGACCTGCATGAACTCTTCCTTCGTCAGCGTAAAGGTGAAGTCGTCTTCACCCTCTCCCGAGTTGCTGGCTTGGCCCTTGCCGCTGCCGCCCCCGCCGCCCTGCTGCGGCCGCTCGATGCGGTCGCCCATGATGTACTCGCGGTTGCCCGGATGCACCGTCTCGCGCACACCGCCCTGGCCGTGGTGGAAAACCGGCTCGTTGATATCCTTCTTCGGGATCGTGATCTCTTCGCCGCGCTCGATGTCGCGGATGCCGCGGCCGTCGATCGCGCGCTTGACGGCGTCCCTGATCTGCTCTTTGTAGCGGCGCAAAAAACGCTCGCGGTTGCCGACCGACTTGTTCTTGCCGGCCAGACGGCGATCGATGATGTGTTGGTGCATGGACTAGCCGCCCCCCCGGAGCGCCTTCGGCGCACCCCCCCGAGGGGGCGCCGCCAGCGGCCCGGCAAAGCCGGATCCGCGGCGTCCGCGTGAAAGGCCGGGGCTGGTCATCATCAGCTACTCTTCCTGACGCGCAGATACCACTCGCACAACAACCGCACCTGCTTGTGCGTGTAGCCCTTGGCCACCATGCGCGTGACGAAGTCTTCGTGCTTCTTCGCCTCGTCCGCACTCGCCTTGGCATTGAAGCTGATCACCGGCAGCAGCTCCTCGGTGTTCGAGAACATCTTCTTCTCGATCACCGTGCGCAGCTTTTCATAGCTGGTCCAGTTCGGGTTCTTGCCCTGGTTGCCTGCGCGCGCGCGCAGCACGAAGTTGACGATCTCGTTGCGGAAGTCTTTCGGGTTCGCAATGCCGGCCGGCTTCTCGATCTTCTCCAGCTCGGCATTCAACGCCTGGCGGTCGAAGACCTCGCCGGTGTCGGTGTCACGGTACTCGTGGTCCTGGATCCAGTAGTCGGCATACGTCACGTAGCGGTCGAAGATGTTCTGGCCGTACTCGGAATAGCTCTCCAGGTAGGCGGTCTGGATTTCCTTGCCGATGAACTCGGCATAACGCGGCGCCAGCAGCTCCTTGATGAAACCGACGTACTTGTCTTCGAGCTCCTTCGGGAATTGCTCGCGCTCGATCTGCTGTTCGAGCACGTACATCAGGTGCACCGGGTTGGCCGCGACTTCCTGGCTGTCGAAGTTGAAGACCTTGCTGATGATCTTGAAGGCAAATCTCGTGCTGATGCCGCTCATGCCCTCATCGACGCCGGCGAAGTCGCGGTACTCCTGATAACTCTTCGCGCGCGGGTCGGTGTCTTTCAGGTTCTCGCCGTCGTAGATCTGCATCTTCGAATACAGAGACGAGTTCTCCGGCTCCTTCAGCCGCGTCAGCGCCGCGAACTGGCTCATCATCTTCAGTGTGCCCGGCGCGCACTTGGCGGCAGCCAGCGACGAGTTGCGGATCAGCTTCTCGTAGATCTTCACTTCTTCCGAGACGCGCAGGCAGTACGGCACCTTGACGATGTAGATGCGGTCGAGGAAGGCCTCGTTGTTCTTGTTGTTGCGGAAGGTCTTCCACTCGCTCTCATTGCTGTGCGCGAGCACGATGCCGTCGAAGGGGATCGCGCCGAAACCTTCGGTGCCCTTGTAGTTGTTCTCTTGCGTCGCCGTCAACAGCGGGTGCAACACCTTGATCGGCGCCTTGAACATCTCGACGAATTCGAGCAGGCCCTGGTTGGCCAGGCACAAACCGCCGGAATAGCTGTAGGCGTCGGGGTCGTCCTGCGAGTAGGTCTCGAGCTTGCGGATGTCGACCTTGCCGACCAGCGAGCTGATGTCCTGGTTGTTCTCGTCGCCCGGCTCGGTCTTGGCCACGCCGACCTGCTTCAGGATCGACGGGAAGCGCTTGACCACCTTGAACTTGCGGATGTCGCCGCCGAACTCATCTAGGCGCTTGACTGCCCATGGGCTGAGGACGCGGTTGAGGTAACGCACCGGAATGCCGTATTCCTTTTCGAGGATCGGCCCGTCTTCGAGCGAGTTGAACAGCCCCAGCGGCGATTCGTTGACCGGCGAGCCTTTGATGGCGTAGAACGGCACGTCCTGCATGAGCTGCTTCAAGCGCTCGGCGATCGAGCTCTTGCCGCCGCCCACCGGGCCCAGCAGATACAGGATCTGCTTCTTCTCTTCGAGTCCCTGCGCCGCATGGCGGAAGTACGAGACCACCTGCTCGATCGCATCCTCCATGCCGTAGAACTCGGCGAACGCCGGGTACAGCTTGATGACCTTGTTGGCGAAGATGCGCGACAGCCGCGGGTCGTTGCGCGTGTCGACCTGTTGCGGATCGCCGATGGCTTTCAACATCCGCTCGGGCGCGGTGGCGTAGGCCAGCGGGTTCTTCTTGCACTCGGCGAGGTAATCCTCGAGCGAGAGCTCTTCTTCGCGCGTGCGCTCGTAGCGTTGGGCGAATTTGGCAATGACATCCACGTGCAGACCTCCTTGACGGTTCCTCATCGGCCCAAGCAAGAGGCTTGCCCGATGTCTGGGAAGTTGTGATGCAGTCCAGGCTTTACCGGCCCAGGCGGCATCAGAGCTTTCCTGTCAGAGGCACATGGATCGTTCTTGTTCTTATCGTTGCGTCGAGTCTGCTACCAGCATCGCAGCACATGACGCTGTCGATGGCCTGAAATGAGGGCGCTTGCCCACACATTTCACGCTCACCGACAACGTTGCGCAAGGTCCGCACGCTGACAGCGCTGGTTTTAGCACGACTGAGTCAACGCTGTGTTGCGAGTTCCGCGCTGCGGGTTCAGTCGTCGATCAATGCCGCGTTCCAGGCATGCACCACCTGGCGCTGCGTTCCCAGCGCGTCGATGCCCAGCGTCATCACGTCGCCGGGTTTCAGAAACACCGGGCTCGGCTTGACGCCCATGCCCACCCCCGGCGGCGTGCCGGTGGTGATGAGGTCACCGGGCAAAAGCGTCATGAAGCGGCTCAGGTAGCTGACGAGGTGCGCCACGCCGAACACCATCGTCTTCGTGTTGCCGGTCTGAAAACGCTTGCCGTTGACATCGAGCCACATGTTCAAGGCTTGTGGATCGGGCACCTCGTCACGCGTTGCGAGCCACGGGCCGACCGGGCCGAAGGTGTCGCAGCCCTTGCCCTTGTCCCACTGCGTGCCGCGCTCCAGTTGGTACTCGCGCTCGGAGACGTCGTTGACGACGCAGTAGCCGGCGACGTATTTCAGCGCATCGGCTTCGGGCACGTAGCGCGCCTTGCTGCCGACAACCACGCCGAGCTCGACTTCCCAGTCGCCCTTGACCGAGCCTTGCGGCAGCACGACGGCGTCGTTGCATCCCACGATGCAACTCGTCGTCTTGGTGAAGACCACCGGCTCCTTGGGCACCGGCATGTTCGATTCCGCCGCATGGTCGCTGTAGTTCAGGCCGATGGCGATGAACTTGCCGACGCCGCTGTACGGCGACGCGATGCGGCCGGGCGCCTCGACGACGGGCAGCTTGTTCACGTCCACCGCCGCCAGCGCGGCCAGCCCCGCAGGCGTCAGCGTTTGCGCGGTGATGTCGGGCAGCAATGCCGACAGGTCGCGCACGCGGCCCTTGTCGTCGAGCAGCGCGGGTCTTTCATGGCCCTTGGAGCCGTAGCGCATCAGTTTCATCGTCTCGTCCTTTCGTTCGTTCTAGAGTGACCAGCCACCGTCGATGACTTGGGTCGTGCCGGTCGTGAATGCCGATTCCTCGCTCGCAAGATACACCGCCAACGCGGCGATCTCGTCGGCTTTGCCCAGGCGGCCCATCGGCTGGCGCGAAACGAACATCGCCTCGACCTCGGCCGTGGTCTTGCCGCCGGCCTGCGCCTGCGCGCCGATGCGCTCGCGCAACGAGGGCGACTCCACCGTGCCCGGGCAGATGGCGTTGCAGCGCACGCCCTGGCCGACGAAGTCGGCCGCCACCGACTTCGTCAGGCCGATCACCGCCGCCTTGGTCGTGGCATAGACAAAGCGGTTCGGCACGCCCTTGATGCTGCTCGCCGCCGACGCCATGTTGATGATCGAGCCCGACTTTTTCGCCAGCATGCCGGGCAGAACAGCCTTGATCGTGCGGTACATCGAGCGCACGTTGAGGTTGAACGCAAAGTCCCAGTCGGCTTCGGTGCAGTCGAGCACCGAGCCGGCGTGCACGTAGCCGGCGCAGTTGAAGAGCACGTCGACGCCGCCGTGGGCGCGCGCCGCAGCCTCGATCCCAGCCGGGTCGAGCACGTCGAGCCGCAATGTCGCACAGCCGCATTGTTTGGCCAGCGACGCCAGCGCCTCGGCATTGACATCGGTGGCGATCACGCGCGCGCCTTCGCGCACGAAGGCCAGCGCGGTAGCGCGGCCGATGCCCTGGCCGGCGGCGGTGAGGAAGGCGGTTTTTCCGGCGAGTCGTTGGCTCATGGTTTTGCTCCCTCTGCCTTGACGGAGGAGGGTTGGGGTGGGGGTGAAAGGGTGGCGTACACAACGATAGCGTTACAGCGGCGCGCCAACGCCCAGCCGCGCGCTGCACGCCCGGAACATCTCGGCCAGGCCGCCTTCGATGGGAATGCCGTCGCGACTGCGCTGCGCGGCGACTTCGATTTCAGGATCGCCCGGCAGGCGCGGCGATCCCGGCTCGGCGGCCAGCTCGTGCGCCAGCGCCTCGATCTGCGCCGACAGCGCCGCGCCGCCGGCAAAGCGCGCCGGATCGAGGGCGATGAAGAAAGCGCCGATGCGGCGCGGCTCGTCGATGGCTTCGAACATCGGCGGAATGTGCGGCCCGTACGGGTTGCCGAGCAGCGGCCCGCACAACATATCGATCACCAGCGCCAGCGCGTAGCCCTTGTGGCCGAACTCGCTGCCGCCCAGCGGCACGACCGCGGCGGCAGCGTTGGCGTCGGTCGTCGGCGCGCCCTGCCCGTCCACCGCGACGTCCGCCGGCAGCGGGTGGCCCTCGCGCCGCGCGTTGCGCACACGGTTCCACGGGATCGACGTCGTCGCCATGTCCAGGCACAGCGGTTCGTGTCCGTCGCGCGGAAACGCGAACGAGATCGGATTCGTGCCGAAGAATGCGCGCTGGCCGCCGTGCGGCACCGCCACGCTGTTGGCATGCGTGAACGCCAGACCGACGCAGCCGCTACCTGCCGCAGCGCGGGTGTACAGGCCGATGGCGCCGCAGTGCGAGGCGTTCTTCACGCCCACCGCGCCGACGCCCTGCTCGCGTGCGATGCGCACCGCTTCGGCCATCGCGCGATGGCCGACGACGATGCCGTGGCCCTGGTCGGCATGCAGCAGCGCCGTCGCCGCGGCCGTGCGCTCGAGCTGCACGGTCGGCCGCGCCTTGATCGTGCCGTTCGAGAGCCGGTCGAGGTAGTGCGGCAGCAGCGCCACGCCATGCGAGTCGATGCCCCACAGGCTGGTTTGGACGAGGCTCGTGGCCAGCAGCGCCGCGTCGTCGTCGCTCATGCCGGCGACGGCGAAGCAGCGCGTCGCCCAGTCGCGCAGGGTGTCGGCGGGCACCGGCCGGGCGTCGTCGTGGGTGGGTTGTGTACTCATGAGGCAAACCTTTCGAGCGCGCGACGCACGCCTTGCTCTTGCAGCGCTTCGAGCGCACCGGCCAATGCGGCAACCAGGCGCGGCTCGTCGGCCAGGCCGCCGAACACCGGCGCGAAGCGTGTGAACTCGGCGGCCCGTTCAAGCGCCGACGGCCGCGCCATCGCGCGCGCGTGCAGCGCAGCGAGTTCAGCAGCCAGTGGATCGTCGAGCGTGTAGCGCTGGCCGGCCTCGTCGTGCCCGCGCAGGTGCGTGCACCACGCCGCCAGCCCCAGCGCCAGGCGGTCGATCGGCGCACCAGCCGCCAGCCGGTCACGCACGGTGTTCAGCCAGCGCTGCGGCAGTTTCTGCGAGCCGTCCATCGCGATCTGCGCGCAGCGGTGCGCCAGCGCCGGGTTGGCAAAACGCTGCAGCAGTTGCGCGCGGTAGGCCGCGAGGTCGAAGCCGGGCAACTGGTGGCCGAGGGTCGGCGCTACTTCGTCGCGCAGCAGCGCGTCGATGAAGCGCGCCAGCGACGGTTGCGCAACGGCAGCGTCGACCGTGGCCCAGCCGGCCAACACGCCGAGGTAGGCGATCGCCGAATGGGCGCCGTTCAGCATGCGCAGCTTCAACCTCTCGAACGGCTCCGCGCGTTCGACGAACTGCGCGCCGCCGCAGGACCAGTCGGGACGGCCGGCGGCGAATCGGTCCTCGACCGCCCAGGCCAGGAACGGTTCGGCAACGACGGCGGCCGCATCGTGCACGCCCAGCGCGGCCTGCGCGGCGGCCCGATCGGCATCGGTCGTACGTGGCACGATGCGATCGACCATGCTGTTGGGGAACGTGCAGTCGCGCTCGATCCAGCGTGCGAGCGTGGCGTCCACGCGCTCGGCGAAGGAGAGCACGAGGCCGCGCAGCGTCTCGCCGTTGGCCGGCAGGTTGTCGAGCGACAGCAGCGTGAGCGGCGCGCCGCCGTCGAAGCAGCGCGCCTGCAGGCCGCGAACGAGCAGGCCGATGGCGCTGCGCGGCGCCGCGGCGTCGGCCAGATCGTGGGCGATGTCCGGGTGCGCCAGGTTCAACGCGCGCGTCGCCGGGTCGTGGCAGTGGCCCTTCTCGGTGACGGTGAGGCTCGCGATGCACGTGTCGGCATGCGCGATCGCGATCACCACCGCCTGCGGGTCTTCCGGCGCCACGGCGCAGGTGATCACTGAGCCGATGACCCGCGTCTGTGTGCCCGCGGCGTCGCGCAGGCCGAGCGAGTACAGACCCTGCTGCGGCACGAGCGCATCGCGCACATCGGCATGGCGCAGCGACACGCCGTGAATGCCCCACTCTGCCGCGGCGCCGGCATCCAGCGCATCGTCGTTGATGGCGGCCAGATGCGCTCGCGAAAAAGCGCCCAGGCCCAGGTGCACGATGCCCGTGCGCAAGGCGCGGCGGTCGAAGGCTGGCCGGCGCACGCTGTGTGGCAGCGCGTCGAGACCTGACGGACGCAGGCGCGCCGTCATCACTTGACCACCCACAGGTGCAGCTTCGACACCTTCTCGCGGCCTATCGGTTTGTCGGGCGCATCGACGGTGACAGTCCGATCACTCTTCCAGTCGCCCATGTCCCAGTCGTGCGAGACGATGCGCGTGCCGGGCTTGAGTTTCTGCAGCTTCGGCTTGAGTTGCAGGTTGACCTCGGGCAGCAGGTACATCGTGATCACCGTCGCCGGCGACAGGTCGGTGGCGAACAGGTCTTGCACGCGGAACTCGGCGCGGTTGGCCACACCCGCGCGCCTGGCGTTGTCGCGGCTCTTCTCCACCAGCTCGGGCACGATCTCCACGCCCAGCCCGCGCGCGCCGAAATGCTTCGCAGCGACGATGACGATGCGGCCGTCGCCCGAGCCGAGGTCGATGACGTGGTCGCTCGGCTTCACATCGGCCAGCTTCAACATCTCGCGCGTCACGTTGTCGGGCGTGACGATGAAGGGCACGTCGGTGTCTTGCGCTGCGACATTGGTGGCAAGCAGCAGAGCGCCCACCAGTCCGTTCACCCTGAGGTATCGAAGGGCCACGCGCATATGCTTCGATACCCCAGCACGAACGGGCTTTTGCGATGCATTCACCAGTTCCACAACGTCCCATCCTGCTGCAACCGATTCACCGGCAAGTACGCACGCTGGTACGGGTACTTCGCCGCCAGCGCTTCGTCGATCGTCACGCCATGCCCGGGCGCCTCGCCCGGGTGCATGAATCCGTCCTTGAACGAATACGCATGCGGGAAAACCGCGTCGGTTTCATCGCTGTGGCGCATGTACTCCTGGATGCCGAAGTTGGGCACCCACAGGTCGAAGTGCAGCGCCGCGCCCATGCACACCGGCGAGAGGTCGGTCGCACCGTGTGAGCCCGTGCGCACCTGGTACAGCGACGCCAGGTCGGCGATGCGCCGCAGGTGCGTGATGCCGCCGGCATGCACGACCGTCGTGCGGATGAAATCGATCAACTGGTTTTCGATCAGGCCCTTGCAGTCCCAGATCGTGTTGAAGATTTCGCCGACGGCCAACGGCGTCGTCGTGTGCTGGCGGATGAGCCGGAACGCGTCCTGGTTCTCGGCCGGCGTGGCGTCCTCCATCCAGAACAGGCGGTACGGCTCGAGATCTTTGCCCAGGCGCGCGGCTTCGATGGGCGTCAGGCGGTGGTGCACGTCGTGCAGCAGGTGCACGTCGTCGCCGACGGCTGAGCGCACGGCGTCGAAGAGCTTGGGTGCGTGGCGCAGGTATTTCGACGTGTCCCAGTCGTGCTCCGGCGGCAGGCCGATCTCGGCCGGCTCGTACTGCATCGAACCGCGCCCCACACCGTAGACCTTGTTCAGCCCCGGCACGCCGCTCTGCGCGCGGATCGCCTGATAGCCCATCGCCCGGTAGCGCAGCACTTCATCGACCGTCGAGGCGATGTCGGCGCCATTCGCATGGCCGTACACCAGCACGCGCTCGCGGCTAGCGCCACCGAGCATTTGATAGAGCGGCATGCCCGCGGCCTTGGCCTTGATGTCCCACAGCGCCGTGTCCACCGCGGCGATGGCACTCATCGTCACCGGCCCGCGCCGCCAGTACGCGCCGCGGTACAGGTACTGCCAGAGGTCTTCGATCTGGTGCGCATCGCGGCCGATCAGGCAGGGGATCACATGGTCGGTGAGATAGCTGGCCACGGCCAACTCGCGGCCGTTGAGCGACGCGTCGCCGAGTCCGACGAGGCCCTGGTCGGTCTCGATCTTCAGCGTCGCGAAGTTGCGGCCGGGGCTGCAGACGATGACTTTGGCGGCGGTGATCTTCATCTCGTTTGCAGGGGTATTGCGATCGGGCTACAACCCGCGCTTCGTTCATGAACACACCGTTGGAGCGCCTCGCGATGAACCACCCCAAGCCGTCCCGTTTGACCGCCGCCGACTTCCACCCCGAGGTGCTCGAGCTGTTCGATCAGTACGTGCATGGCGCGCTCGACCGGCGCGGTTTCCTCGACAAGTCTTCGCGTTTCGCGGCGGCCAGCGGCACCACGGCGGCGGGCCTGCTCGCGGCGCTTTCTCCGGACTTTGCCTACGGCCAGAAGGTGCCGCCCACTGACGCGCGCATCAAGACCGAGCGCGTGGAGATTCCCGCGACAGGCGGCCACGGCAAGATCAACGCGCTGGTCGCGCGGCCGGCGAACGCGGCGGGCGCGTTGCCCGTCGTGCTCGTGATCCACGAGAACCGCGGTCTCAATCCGCACATCGAAGACATCGCGCGCCGACTGGCCGTGGACAACTTCATCGCCGTCGCGCCCGACCTGCTGACCAGCGTCGGCGGCTACCCCGGTGACGAAGACAACGCGCGCGAGGCCTTCGGCAAGATCGACCAGGCCAAAGCGCGCGAAGATTTTGTCGCCGCCGCCATCTACACGAGCAAGATCAGCGGCGGCAACGGCAAGCTGGGCGCGGTCGGCTTCTGCTACGGCGGCGGCATCGTCAACTTCCTCGCCACGCGCTCGCCGGAGTTGATCGCCGGCGTGCCCTTCTACGGCGCCGCCGCGCCGGCGGCCGACGAGCCGAAGATCAAGGCCGAGCTGATGATCGTGTACGCCCAGAACGACGAACGCATCAACGCGCAGTGGCCGCCGTACGAAGCAGCGTTGAAGGCGGCCGGCGTGAAGTACACGGCTTTCAACTACGCCGGCACGCAGCACGGCTTCAACAACGACACCACGCCGCGCTACGACGAGAAGTCGGCGCAGCAGGCGTGGGGGAGGACGGTGGCGTTGTTCAATCGCACGTTGCGGGCGTAGGTTCTCGGTCTTCACGCTGGTTCAGCCCTGTGCGCCGCTGCCTTGCTCGAACTGCGGCAGACGCGGATCCAGCACCTCCCACGCAAGCCGATGGCTGGTCCAGATTTCTCGCGTCGGCGCATATGGGTTGGGATTGTCCATCGTTGCGGTGGTGATCTCGATGTTTTCTGGCGTCTCTTCAGGTTCGTAGCCAATCGCCGAAAGCGCACGGCGCCACAGAGACAACCGCCTTCGACCATCACATCACCGCCCCAAGTTGCCAAGGCACGAACTCGTTCTGCCCGTAGCCATGCAGCTCGCTCTTCGTCTTGCGCCCTGACGCAGTGTCGAGGATCAGGCGGAAGATACGTTCGCCGCAGGCATCCACCGAGTCGGCACCATCGACGATGCCGCCGCAATCCAGATCGATGTCGTCTTCCTGCTTGCGCCACAAGGCCGTGTTGGTTGAGAACTTCAGTGACGGGCTTGGCGCGCAGCCGTAGGCCGAGCCGCGGCCGGTGGTGAAGCAGATCATGTTGGCACCGCCGGCGACCTGCCCCGTCGCGCTCACCGGGTCGTAGCCCGGCGTGTCCATGAAGACCAAGCCGCGCGCGGTGACGGCTTGCGCGAACTCGACGACGTCGACCAGGTTCGTCGTGCCGCTCTTGGCAATCGCGCCCAGGCTCTTTTCCAGGATCGTCGTCAGCCCACCGGCCTTGTTGCCGGCCGAGGGGTTGTTGTCCATGCGCATGCCGTTGCGCGCGGTGTACTGCTCCCACCACTTGATGCGCGCGAGCAGCTTCTCGGCAACTTCCTTGCTTACTGCGCGCCGCGTCAGCAGGTGCTCGCCGCCATAGACCTCGGGCGTTTCGCTCAGGATGCCGGTGCCGCCGTTTCGCACCAGGCGGTCGATGGCCGCGCCGAGCGCCGGGTTGGCGCTGATACCCGAGTAGCCGTCGCTGCCGCCGCATTGCAGGCCGACGGTGATGTGGCTCGCCGGCACCGGTTGGCGTTTGACCTTGTTCGCTTCGGGCAGCAGTTGCTTGATCAGCTCGACACCGCGCGCCACGGTCTTCGCGGTGCCGCCCGTGTCCTGGATGTTGAAGGTGATCATGCGAGCCCCTTCCTGCAGGCCCTCCTGCGCGACCAGCCCCTGGATTTGATTGGTCTCGCAACCCAGGCCGACGACGAGCACAGCGTGGAAGTTGGGGTGCTTCGCATAGCCGCCGAGCGTGCGCCGCAGCACGCGCAGCTCTTCGCCTTCGCTGTCGGTCGCGCAGCCCATGCCATGCGTCAGCGCGACGACGCCGTCGACGTTCGGGAACGGCATCAACATCTCGGGATGGATGTCGCGCCGGAACTGGTCGGCGATCGCACGCGCGGCGGTCGCCGAGCAGTTGACGCTGGTCAGCACACCGATGTAGTTGCGCGTGGCGATGCGGCCGTCGGCTCTGACGATGCCTTCGAAGGTGGTGGGCGGTTGCGCATACGCGGTCGGCAATACACCGGCTCCCGGCTCGTGCGAGCGCGCGAAGTCGGCGTACTCGAGGTTGTGCGTGTGCACATGCTGGCCGGGCGCGATCGCCTGCGTGGCGTGGCCGATGATCTGGTCGTAGCGGCGCACGTCGTCGCCGGCGGCAATCGCGCGCGTGGCGACCTTGTGCCCCGGCGGCACCAGACCGGCGATGGTGATGCCTTCGCTCGCGATCGTCGTGCCGCCGAGAAGTTGCGTGCGCGCGATGACGACGTTGTCGCGGGGGTGGATGCGGATGGTGGCTGAACTCATGGCGGTGGTCTCTCAATGAATGCGGCGCAGATCGATAGTGCGCCGCTCGATCTCGCCCCAACGCCAATCGATGCCCAGACCCGGCGCATCGGGGGCGACTGCCTCGCCAGCGGCAATGAGCACGCGCGAATCGGCCACCGCGTCGAGTTGTGGGATGTGCTCCACCCAGCGCGCCGCCGGGCTGGCGGCCGTGAGGCTCACGTGCAGTTCCATCAGGAAGTGCGGCGCGACCATCAGGTTGTGGCACTCGGCCAGATGCGCGACCTTCAGCCACGGCGTGATGCCGCCAATGCGCGCCACGTCCACCTGCAGGATCGAGCACGCCCCAAAGCGGATGTAGTCGGCGAACTGACCGGGCGAATACAGGGATTCGCCGACAGCGATCGGCACTGCGCTGGCGGCAGCCAAGTGTGCGTGGCCGGTCAGGTCGTCCGCTGGCAGCGGCTCCTCGAACCAGGCGATGCCGAGATCGGCGTACGCCGCCGCACGGCGCAGCGCTTCACTCAGCGTGAAACACTGGTTGGCATCGACCATGATCTCGAAGCTGTCACCGACTGCTTGGCGCACCGCGCGCAAACGTGCCACGTCGTCGGCCACGCGCGGCAAGCCGACCTTGATCTTCGCGCCTTGGAAGCCGGCGTCTTTCGCGGCGAGGGTCTCGCGCACGATGGTGTCGGTGCTCAGATGCAGCCAGCCGCCCTCGGTTGTATAGACAGGCGTGCGTTGCTTCGCGCCGCCGGCCGCCTTCCACAGCGGCTGGCCGTCACGCTTGCAGCGCCAGTCCCACAGCGCCGTGTCGATCGCAGCGAGCGCCAGGCTGGTGATCGCGCCGACGCTGGTGGCGTGCGTGGCGAACAGCAGGTCGCGCCAGATCGATTCGATGCACGCCGGGTCGCGTCCGATCAGGCGCGGCGCGAGGTGGTCGTGCAGCAGCGCCACCACCGACGAGCCGCCGGTGCCGATGGTGTAGCTGTAGCCGACGCCTTCGCTGCCATCGCCACAGCGGATGCGCACCATCGGCGTTTCCTGCATGACGAAGCTCTGGATCGCGTCGCTGCGCGGCACCGGGGGTGGCAGATCGATGCGCCAGACATCGACCGAGAAGATCTTGGTCACGGCGCGCGCTCTAGAAGCCCATCGTCCTCGGCAGCCAAAGCGCGATCTGCGGCACATACGTCAGGATCACGAGGCTGCCGAGCAGCGGTATCAGCCACGGCAGGATGGCCATCGTCGTGCGCTCGACACTCAACTTCGCGACGCGCGCCAGCACGAACAGCACCATGCCCATCGGCGGGTGCAGCAGCCCGATCATCAGGTTCAACACCATCACCAGGCCGAAGTGCACCGGATCGACACCGAGCTTGTGGCAGATCGGCAGCAGGATCGGCACCAGGATCGTGATCGCGGCCGTGGGCTCCAGGAAGCAGCCGACGAACAGCATCAACAGATTCGCCATGAGCAGGAACAGCCAAGGCTCCTTGGTCACCGCCAGCACCCACTCGGCGATCTGTGCAGTCACGCCGGTGGCCGTCAGCATCCAGCCGAAGATCGACGCCGCGGCGACGATGAACATCACCGTCGCCGTGGTCTCCACCGTGTCGAGGCTGACCTTGACGAACTGCTTGACCGTCATCGTGCGGTACCACACCAGGCCGAGGAACAGCGCCCACGCACTGGCGGCGATCGCGCCTTCGGTGGGTGTGAACAAGCCTGTCGTCATGCCGCCGATCAGCAGCACCGGCGTCATGATCGGCAGCACCGCCTGGAAGCGGAAGATGCGGTCGAGCACGAAGATCAGGACGATGGCGCCGAAGACCACCGGCTGC
>JANNJX010000348.1:0-2175 GCA_031396005.1 Burkholderiales bacterium | reverse complement strand
CGTGCCGATCCTGGGCATCGTCGAGAACATGGCCGTGCATGTGTGCTCGCAGTGCGGCCACGCCGAGCACATCTTCGGCGCCGACGGCGGCAAGAAGATGGCCGCCGAGTACGGCGTCGATTACCTCGGCGCGCTGCCGCTGAATCTGTCGATCCGCGAGCAGGCCGATGCCGGCCGGCCGACGGTGGTCAGCGACGCCGACGGCGAGATCTCAGCCATCTACAAGTCGGTGGCGCGCCAGGTGGCGGTGAAGATCGCTGCGAAAGCGAAGGACTTCAGCTCGAAGTTCCCGACGATCTCGATTTCGAAGACCACCTGAGCGCAACATGAACCCGCGGCCATCGGTCACCGTCGCCGTCGTGATGGAGCGCGTGGCGCAGCCCAACCGCTGGGAAGCGTGGGGCCATCGTGTGCTCGAGGTCGTCGCCGACGAAGGCGGCTTCGGCACTCAACCACGCAAGCTGCACGACGACGGCAAGACCTCGCAGTGGCTCTACCCCGGCCACAAACTCGAGCTCTTCGCCGACGAGTGCAAGGGCTATTTCTTGAATCTCACCGCGGGCCAGCCGGTCTGGTTCGTCATGTGGCGGCTGGACGAAGGCGATGCGTCGATGGCGCGGCCCGAGGGGGTCAGCGTGTCCTACATCGAAGCCGACCGCTGGCTGTCGGCAGAAGAGAAGGTCGACAACGTGCCGCTGCAGGACGACTTGCACGACTGGCTGCGCCTGTTCACCAATCAAAACTTCAAGGTCGATGAGCCGCGGCGGCAGCGCGCGCAGTCGTTCATGAGCGGGCAGGAGCGCGAGAAGCTGGCGCGCGAGATCAAGGGCCCGCGTCATGGCTGAACGCGACGACGACAACTTCCTTTCGCGTTGGTCGCGGCGCAAGGTGGGGGTTAAGCAAGGGGTGGTGGTGGTGCCGGAGCCGCCGGCAATCGCGCCACAACCCGCCGCCCCCGTTCGGGCTGAGGTATCGAAGCCCCTCGCCGGCCCTTCGATACCTCAGCCCGAACGGGAAGCGGCTCCGCCGGCACTCACCCTCGACGACGTCGCCCAGCTCACCAAAGACTCCGACTTCTCGCGCTTCGTCGCCGCCGACGTCGATCCGGGCGTCAAGAACGCGGCGATGAAGAAACTCTTCGCCTCCGATCCGCACTTCAACGTGATGGACGGTCTCGACACCTACATCGACGACTACAACAAGTTCGAGCCGATCCCGAAGTCGATGCTGCGGCAACTGGTCAGCGCGCGTGCGCTGGGCCTGATCGACGACGAACTCGAAGAACAGCCCAAGCCGGATAATGCCGACACCCATGAAGACGCTGCTGTGCAATTGCAACCTGACGATGCCGCTGGACAGCGCCTTGCTGACGAAGGCGCTCGGCCTGTCGGCGCCGACGACGATCCAGACGACCCTGTGCCGCCGCGAAGCGCCTGAGTTTCAGCGCGCGGCCAAGTCGGGCGACGACCTGCTCGTGGCCTGCACGCAGGAGAGCCGGCTCTTTCTCGAATTGAACGAGCAGACCGTCGGCGCGCCGAGCGTGGCCGAGCGGCCGATCCGCTTCGTCAACATCCGCGAGACCGGCGGCTGGTCGAAGGACGCGACACAGGCCACGCCGAAGATTGCCGCGCTGATCGCTGCAGCGCAGCTGCCCGATGCCGAGCCGGTGCCGACGGTGACCTACAAAAGTGCCGGCCGCTGTCTCGTCATCGGCGATGCGAGTGCCGCCGAGCGCGCGGCCGCAATGCTCGGCGGCTCGCAGGTCAGCCTGCTCGTCACCGGCGGCGGCACGTTGGCGCAGCGCCGCGATCGTGTGGTGCATGCGGGCCGGTTGATGCAACTCAGCGGCTGGCTCGGCGCGTTCGAGGCCACCTGGTCGTCCGCCAACCCGATCGATCTCGACCTGTGCACGCGCTGCAACGCCTGCATCGACGCCTGCCCGGAAAGCGCGATCGACTTCAGCTACCAGATCGACCTGTCGCGTTGCAAGTCGCACCGCGACTGCGTGCGCGTCTGCGAAGCGGCGGGTGCGATCGACTTCCAGCGTGCCGCGCAGGACACCACGGCGTCGTTCGATCTCGTGCTCGATCTGCGCAGCGCCCCGGCGTTCACGCAGCATGCGCCGCCGCAGGGCTACTTCCATGCCGGCGGTGATGAGACGAAGCTGTTCGATGC
>JANNJX010000237.1:0-1947 GCA_031396005.1 Burkholderiales bacterium | reverse complement strand
CGTTCGGCAGGGTTGGCGCGCTGGCCGCGGGATGAGCCGACATGGGGTCAAGGCTTCGCGACATAGGCGGCCAGGGCTGCCAGCCAAACCAGAGCAGGGAGAAGCAGCACCCATCTGAAATCGGAGTGAAGCGCAAAGTTGGTGGCGCTCATGAGCCCCACGGTCAGTGCACCGGAAAGCGCCATGACCCAAGACGTCCCTCGCGGTCTGAGGCGCATCGTCATCGTGGCGATGAACACGGTCAGGACGCCCGCGCCGGCCATGAATCCACCCATGACGGTGAACACCCGCTTCAGCCAGTTCTCGAGGCCGGGCACCTCAGCGCGAATCTGCGCGAGGGTGGTGCCCATGAAGCGCGGGTCTTCCGGCAGCAGGGGTGGTCGCAAAAGGACGAAGTAGAGGCCCAGCGCGATCAGCCAGATGCCACACCCGGCGAACATCCATGTCGAGACGGGGTGAGCTTTAGTGGGACCGTTCATACCCGTTGAAGTCCAAGTTGGGGGCGCATTGCTCCAGCCGTGGCGTTCCCGGGCTGCGGTTGCGTTCTTCCTCCAGTTCAAACTAGTAGATTTGCGCTGTGCCGTCTGTGCGGCAGCGAACGATGCAACTCCGCGACATCGCTGCCGCGCGAGGAGATCGAGCGCCGTCCTTCGCATGCCCGGACCTCTTCTGAGTCTGCTAGCGCACAGACACGCGACGTGAAATGGGAGCACCGTCAAGCTGGGTGGCGCCATGACTTGATCGCCTCCGGGTCCGGCTTCGCGCGCATAGGGGCAGCCACTTTCTCTGGGCGACTTCGCCCCAGCGCGGGCATCGTCACGACCGTCCGCGCTGATCACGCATCGAAAGGGAAGCCGGATGCAACTCGGCATGATCGGCTTGGCTCGGGCGCAACCCTCGCGCGGCAACGCCGACTTCGCGAACCGGGCCCTGTCCGCGATGCGGTACGAATTCGGCGGCCATGCCGAGAAGCCCGCGTCATGACCACCCCGCATGACGTCGTGGTCCTGCTCGACGTGGACAACACGCTGCTCGACAACGACCGCGTCATCGCCGACCTGCGGGGCCATCTGGAGTGTGAATTTGGCACTGCCAGTGCGGCGCGCTACTGGGCGATCTTCGAGGGCTTGCACAGCGAGCTCGGCCATGCGGACTACCTGGGCGCGCTGCAGCGCTACCGTCTCGGTGCCGAGCTGGGGCAAGGCAGTGACCTGCGCCTGCTTCAAATGTCGGCGTTCCTCATCGACTACCCATTCGCGGATCGCCTCTACCCGCGCCCCCTTGAAGTCATCGAGCGCCTGAGCAGCTTCGGGCCCATGGTGATCCTGTCCGATGGCGACGTGGTGTTCCAGCCGCGCAAGGTTCGCCGTTCTGGCCTGTGGGATGCCGTTTCCGGCCGCGTGCTGATCTACATCCACAAGGAGCAGATGCTCGACTCGATGCAGCGCCACCACCCGGCGCGGCACTACGCGATGGTCGACGACAAGCTGCGCATCCTCGCCGCCACGAAACACGTCATGCAGGATCGCTTGACGACTGTCTTCCCGCGTCAGGGCCACTATGCGCTGGACTCTGCTGCACTGGCCGCCTATCCGGCCGCTGACATCAGCATCGAACGCATCGGGGACCTGCTGGATGCGGATATGCGCAGCCTGTTCGCACGCCAGGAAGAATGATGAAACCGCAGATGAACACCAACACCCGCAAGCTGCACGATCTGGGCCAACGCCTCTGGCTCGACAACATCACGCGCGAGATGTTGAACAACGGCACCTTGGCGCGCTACATCGCCGAGCTGTCGGTGACCGGCCTCACGTCGAACCCCACGATCTTCGAACATGCGATCGGCAGCGGCGACCTCTACGACGAAGCGATCCAGAAGCTGGCGGCCCAAGGCCTGCCCTGCGAAGACATCTTCTTCGAACTCGCGCTGCAAGACCTGACGCA
>JANNJX010000216.1:0-2449 GCA_031396005.1 Burkholderiales bacterium | reverse complement strand
GAACATGTTGAACAGGTTCAGGATGCCGCCGCCCTGACTCTTGAACAGCTCGGCCATTTGGTTCGGGTCGATCCCCGGCACGGGAATGTGCGTGCCGATGCGATAGACCACGAGTGCCAACAGCAAGAAGACGAGCCTGCGCCGCAGGTCGCCGAACTTGCCGCTCTTGGCGAGGGTGGTGGCGTTGGTGGCCAACTTCTTCCTTCGTCCTTACTCGCTGATCGAGCCGCCCGCGGCTTCGATCGCGGCTTTGGCACCGGCCGTTGCGCCGATGCCTTTGAGGGCCACCTTGGTGGAGAGCTCACCGCTCTTGATGACCTTGACGTTCTTGATCATGTCGCGCACCAGCCCGGCCTGCTTCAAAGCCAGCATGTCCACGTCCGCCAGCGCGAGCTTTTGCAGATCGGCGAGCGTGATCTCGGCGTTGTACTTCAGCGTCTGCGACTTGAAGCCGCGCTTGGGCAGGCGGCGCTGCATCGGCATCTGACCGCCTTCGAAGCCCACCTTGTGATAGCCACCGGCGCGGCTCTTTTGACCCTTGTGCCCGCGGCCCGCGGTCTTGCCCAGGCCCGAACCGATGCCGCGGCCGACGCGGCGGCGTGCCTTCTTGCTGCCCTCTTGGGGCTTGATCGTGTTCAGGTTCATCACAGCACCAGTACGAGGTAGTCGACCTTGTTGATCATGCCGCGCACCGCGGGCGTGTCTTCCAGCGTACGCGTGCTGCCCAGCTTGCGCAGGCCCAGGCCGCGTACCGTGTCGCGGTGCGATTGATGGGTGCCGGCGACGCTCTTGACGAGCTTGACGGTCAGTGTTTTCTTCTCAGCCATGTTCTTGCTCCCATCAATTGAAGATGTCTTCAATCGACTTGCCGCGCTTGGCCGCGATTTCGGACGGCGTGTTGCAGTGGCCGAGGGCGTTCAGCGTTGCGCGCACCATGTTGTACGGGTTGGTCGAGCCGAGGCTCTTGGCGACGATGTCCTTGACGCCCATGACTTCGAAGACCGCGCGCATCGGACCGCCGGCAATGATGCCGTCACCCGGCTTGGCCGGCGCCATCAGCACCTTGGCCGCGCCGTGAGCGCCGCGCACCTGGTGGTGGATCGTGCCTTCCTTGAGCGAGATCTTCCTCATGTTGCGACGCGCATCTTCCATCGCCTTTTGCACCGCCACCGGCACTTCCTTGGCCTTGCCCTTGCCCATGCCGATGCGGCCGTCGCCGTCGCCGACGACGGTCAGCGCTGCGAACGACAGCGTGCGGCCGCCCTTGACGACCTTGGTGACGCGATTGACCGCGATCATCTTTTCCTTCAGGCCGTCGTCGTTGCCTTCGGTCTGCGCGCGGGGTTGAAACTTTGCCATCGTCGTATGTCCTTTAGAACTTCAGGCCGGCTTCGCGCGCGGCTTCGGCCAGCGCCTTGACGCGGCCGTGGTACGCGTAGCCGGCACGGTCGAAAGCGACGGTCTCGATCCCTGCCGCCTTGGCCTTCTCGGCGATGCGCTTGCCCACCGCGGCGGCAGCGGCTGCGGTGGCGCCCTTGCCGTTGATGTAGTCGGCGCGCACGCCCTTCTCGACCGTCGAGGCCGAGGCGAGGATCTTGGCGCCGTCGTCTGAGATGACGCTGGCGTAGATGTGCGTGTTGCTGCGGAACACCGTCAGGCGCGCGACGCGTTGGATCGCGATGCGCACACGTGTCTGGCGCGAGCGGCGCAGACGTTGATCGTTTTTGTTCAGTGACATGGTCGCCGCTCCTTACTTCTTCTTCGTTTCTTTGAGCACCACGCGCTCGCCGAGGTAGCGGATGCCCTTGCCCTTGTAAGGCTCGGGCGGGCGCGCTGCGCGCACTTCAGCGGCGATCTGCCCCACCACTTGGCGGTCAGCGCCCTTGATGACGATTTCGGTCTGCGTCGGGCACTCGACCTTGACGCCGGCCGGCATGTCCATCACCACCGGGTGTGAGAAGCCGATCTGCAGATTCAACTTGGTGCCCTGCGCTTGCGCGCGGAAGCCCACGCCAACGAGCGACAGCTTCTTCTCAAAGCCCTTGGTGACGCCGTTGACCATGTTGTTGACCAGCGCACGCATCGTGCCGCTCATTGCGTCTGCCTCGGTGCTGTCATTCGCTGCCGTGAAGGTCAGCTTGCCGGACTCGTTCTTGACCACGACCAACGGGTTCGCCGCACGCTTCAACGTGCCCTGCGCGCCCTTGACGCTGATTTCATTGGCCGACAGCGCCACGTCCACGCCTTGCGGGACGGCGATCGGCATTTTTCCTACGCGCGACATTTCTGCTCTCCCTTAAGCGACGTAGCACAAGACTTCGCCGCCGACACCGGCAGCGCGCGCCTTGCGGTCGGTCATCACACCCTGCGGTGTGGTGACGATCGCCACGCCCAGGCCGTTCATGACCTGCGGAATGTTGTGGCGGCCCTTGTAGATGCGCAGGCCGGG
>JANNJX010000213.1:0-10336 GCA_031396005.1 Burkholderiales bacterium | reverse complement strand
AACAGCATCGCGTCCCTGGGCTTGAACGGCGCGGCCAGCGCGGCGGTCTTGCCGTGGCGCGCGCAGGCGATGATCTGCCACTGGTTGACGAGATCGACAAGGTGGCGTCGCAGCGCCTGTCGACCGTCTACATGCCGGGCTGGAAGTTGACGATGCTGCCCGACGCGGTGGTCGAGGCCTACACGCTGGTCGAGGGCCGCGACTGCCCCGCGGTCAGTCTGTACGTCACGTTCGACGAGGCCACGCTCGAGGTGAGGGGCCATGAGACGAAACTCGAACGCGTGCCGATCGTTGCCAACCTGCGCCACGACAAGCTCGATGCGGTGGTCACCGCGGAATCGCTCGCAGGCGATGCGCCGGCCGACTACCCGTTCGCGCCAGAACTCGCCTTCGCCTTCAAGCTCGCGCGAACTTTGAAAGCGCGGCGCGAGGTCGTGCGCGGCAAGCCGGAAAACTTCAACCGCCCGGACTACAGCTTCAAGCTCGACGGCAACAGCGGCGGCGAGCCGCAAGGCGACGAGCGCGTGTCGATCTCCACACGCCAGCGTGGCGCGCCGCTCGATCTGATCGTCGCCGAAGCGATGATCCTGGCCAACAGCACCTGGGGCGGCTGGTTGGCCGAGCATGGCGTGCCGGGCATCTACCACAGCCAGGCCAGCCTGGCGCCCGGCATCAAGGTGCGCATGGGCATCAAGCCGATGCCTCACGCCGGCATGGGCGTGGCGCAGTACGCGTGGGCGACGTCGCCGTTGCGCCGCTACGTCGATCTGGTCAACCAGTGGCAGATCATTGCCTGCGCACGTCACGGCAAGACCGCCGCGCTGGCCGCGCCGTTCAAACCCAGGGACGCGATGCTGTTCTCGGTCGTCTCATCATTCGACGCCGCCTACAGCGCCTACGGCGACTTCCAGCATGGCATTGAGCGGTACTGGACGATCGCGCATCTGGCGCAGCAGGGCATCACCGAGCTCGACGCGGTGGTGATGAAAGACGGCCTGGTGCGTGCCGACAACCTGCCGCTGGTCTTCAAGGCACTGGGCTGCGAGCCGTTGCCGCGCGGCGCTCATGTGCGGGTGCGCATCACCGGCACCGATGCACTGACACTCGACGTTCATGCCAACTTGTTGGCACGGCTGGATCAAGCCGCCGCCGAGGTGCCGGCCGCCGAAGAGGAAGATGACGCCGCCGATGCCGCGCCGCTGGCGCTGGCCATCGACGTCAACGAAGCCGAAGCCTCTGCTCCCCTGAGCTCCTGAACCCGCGATGACCCGCCGCGACTACATCAACACCAGCATCCTGACGCGCCAGGCCGAGCTGCGCGAGGTGCAGCACAAGCAACGCTGGCGGCTGACGACGCTGCACGGCGCGATCATCGTTTCGCTGGCGATTCATGCGGTGCTGCTGACGATCCGCTTCGTCGACCCGGAGCGCTTCAACCGCATGTTCCAGGACACGCCGCTCGAAGTGATCCTGGTCAACGCCAAGACCACCGAGCGCGCGGTGCTGGCGCAGGCGATCGCGCAGGCCAACCTCGCCGGCGGCGGCGAAGCGGCAGCCGGCCGCGCGACCTCGCCGCTGCCGCCGGCGGCGACGATCGAAACCGGCGACTCGCTCGAGAACGCGCGCAAGCAGATCGAGCGCATGCAGGAAGAGCAGCAGCAGATCCTGGCGCAGATCCGCCGCGAGATCGCGTTGCTGCCGCCGCCCGACCCTTCGAAGGACGCCGGCAACCCGGAAGAAAAAGCGCGCGAAGAACGCCGTCGCCAGTTGCTGCAACTGCTGGCTGAAATTGAAAAGCGGGTCAACGAAGAGAACGCGCGGCCGAAGAAGCGCTACATCAGCCCGGCCACGCGCGAGGCCGACTACGCGATCTACTACGACAGCCTGCGGCGCAAGATCGAGGAACGCGGCACGCGCGACTTCCCCGAGCAGAACGGCAAGAAGATGTACGGCGAGCTGACGATGAACATCACCGTCGATGCCACCGGCCGCGTCGTCGAGGCCGACATCGTGCGGCCGTCCACCTCGCGCCTGCTCGACCGCCGCGCCATCGCGATCGTGCGCGCCGCCTCGCCGTTCGGCAACTTCACGCCCGACATGAGGAAACAGGCCGACCAGATCGTCGTCACCTCGCGCTTTCGTTTCACGCGCGACGACGGGCTGGAAACGACGCTGAGCAACTCGGTCAAGCCATGAGCGCTGGTGGACACCTGTGGCGGCTGGGCGGCCTGCTGGTCATTTGTTTTCTCGCGCTGCAGCTCTACTTCATTGCCCGCATCGCATTGATGGCCGTGGCCGATCCGCAATCCACCACCTTCGAGCGCAGCGAGATCTGGCGGCTGACGACCGAAACCGGCCGCATCACCTGGGGTCAGCAATGGGTCGGCGACGAGCGCCTGGGCAAGAACTTGAAGCGCGCCGTGATCGCCAGCGAAGATGCCGGCTTTGCCGACCACAGCGGCGTCGATTGGGAGGCGATGGAGCGCGCCTGGGAGCGCAACCAGCGCGCCCAGGAGCTGGCGGACAAGCGCAACGAGCGCGCCATCAAACGCAGCCCCGACAAGCCTGCCGTGCCGGTGTCGGCCAAGGTGGTCGGCGCCTCGACGATCACGCAGCAACTGGCGAAAAACCTGTTTCTCTCCGGCGAGCGCACGCCGCTGCGCAAGGGCCAGGAACTGCTGCTGACCTACGCCCTCGAAACGCTGCTGTCCAAACAGCGCATCCTCGAGATCTACCTGAACCATGTCGAATGGGGTGAGGGCCTGTTCGGCGCGCAGGCCGCCGCGCGCTACTACTTCAAGACCGACGCCGCGCAGCTCGGCGTCGGCCAGGCGGCGCGGCTGGCGGTGATACTGCCCGCCCCGAAGCGCTTCGAAAAACGCATGGGCTCGGCCTACCTCGCCGACCGCGCAGCCACCGTCTCGGCGCGCATGGGCGCGGTGGAGGTGCCGTGAGCCCGCCCGGCCGCCCGAAAGGCGAATTGACCGCAGTGCGAAGCACGGAGGTTGCCTGATGAGCGCGCATGACCGCTCCAAGGCGCTCAGCACCGGAGCGCGCAGCGCGGAGGTTGCGTTATGAGCGGCTTGCTCACCGAGGAGCTGGCGGCTGGCGCGGCGCGACTCGTCGTCGAAGAAGGCCTGGAGTACGCGGCCGCCAAGCGCCGGGCTGCGCGCGACTTGGGTCCCCTGCGCCGCGGCTCGCGGGCCGAGTTGCCGAGCAACGAAGCCGTCGAAGACGCGGTGCGCGAGCACATCGCGCTGTTTTGCGCCGAGACGCAGCCGGCCGAGCTGGCGGCCTTGCGCAGCCTGGCGCTGACCTGGATGCAGCGCTTGGCAGAGTTCCGCCCGCACCTGTCGGGCGCCGTCTGGCGCGGCACCGCCACGCGCCTGTCGGCGATCCACATCGATCTGTACGCCGACGATGCCAAGGCGCCGGAGATCGCGCTGATCAATCAGGGCATCGACTACGACACGGCAGAAGCCAGCGGCGCCGGCCGGCGCGGCGAGCCGCTGTCGGTGCTGAGCCTGGCCGCGCGATGCGCCGTGCTCGACGAGCGCATCACCGTTCACCTGACGGTGCATGACCACGACGACCTGCGCGGCGCGTTGGTGCCCGATGCGGCCGGCCGCCGTTGGCGTGGCGACGCGCGGGCGCTGGCGCGACTGATCGAGAGCGACGCATGACGCGCCGACGCCGCACGCTGATCAGCGCCGGTGTGGCCGCCGTCGCTGCCGCGGCCGGCGCGGGCGGCTACTTCTTGCAGCGGCGCACGGAACCCGCCGACACGGCGAGCGCCGAGTTGTGGACGCTCGACTTCGAGACCCCGGACGCTGATCGCCTGGCGATGGCCTCGCTGCGCGGCAAGCCGCTGGTGCTCAACTTCTGGGCCACCTGGTGTCCGCCGTGCGTGCGCGAAATGCCGGCGTTGGACCGCTTCTTCCGTGAGCACAGGGCGCAGGGCTGGCAGGTGCTCGGCCTGGCCGCCGACAACGCCGATGCGGTACGCAATTTCCTCGCGGTCACCCCGGTCGGCTTTCCGATCGCGCTGGCCGGCTTTGCCGGTATCGACTTGTCGCGTCGTCTGGGCAATCTGAGTGGCGGCCTGCCCTTCACGGTGCTCTACGGTCGCAAAGGTCAAGTGCACAAGCGCCACATCGGCGAGACGCAATACGACCAGCTCGCTGCCTGGGCCAAAGGATTTTCTTAAGCCCAAGCCCCCGGGAACTGAGGCCAACGTCTGGCATATCGCTTAGAGTTCTGGCCTTCGCCGGTGCCCCTGACGAGAGTCAACAGGTGACCGCGGGCCGAGGTTTTGGCCGACGTTGGCGGCATCAGAAGCAAAGATAGCGGCGCATCAGCGCCCGGAGATCAAACGATGGACTTGCGCAAGCTGAAGACACTGGTCGATCTCGTGTCGGAATCGAACATTGCCGAGCTGGAGATCACGGAGGCCGACGGCAAAGTGCGGATCGTCAAGTCAGGGCCGCCGGTGCCGATGGCCGCGGCACCGCTGGTGATGACAGCACCGTCGGCGCTGATGTCGGCGCCACAGGCGGCAGCGCCGAGTGCCGCGGCGGCCATCGCCGATGGCGAAGACGCCGACGGCGGCCACACCGTCAGGTCGCCCATGGTGGGCACGTTCTATGGCGCCGCCACGCCCGCAGGCAAGCCGCTGGTCGAGGTGGGCACGGTGGTCAAGGCCGGCGAGCCGCTGTGCATCATCGAAGCGATGAAGATCATGAACGAGATCGAGGCCGACGTCGGCGGCTCGATCACGAAGATCCTCGTCGAGAACGGTCAGGCCGTGGAGTTCGGTCAGCCATTGTTCGTGATCGACCGGAGGGGTTGATCCGGACATGTTCAAAAAAATCCTGATCGCGAACCGGGGAGAGATTGCCCTTCGCATTCAGCGCGCTTGCCGCGAGATGGGCGTCAAGTCGGTGGTCGTCTATTCAGAGGCTGACCGCGATGCCAAGTACGTCAAGCTGGCCGACGAGGCAGTCTGCATCGGCCCGGCGGCATCGGCGCAAAGCTATCTCAACATGCCGGCGATCATCTCGACGGCTGAGGTGACGGACGCCGAAGCGATCCATCCGGGCTACGGCTTCCTGTCCGAGAACGCCGACTTCGCCGAGCGCGTCGAGCGCAGCGGCTTCGTCTTCATCGGCCCGACGCCGGAGTCGATCCGCATCATGGGCGACAAGGTCTCGGCCAAGCAGGCGATGATCAAGTCCGGTGTGCCCTGCGTGCCCGGCTCGGCCGGCGCGCTGCCCGACGACGCCAAGGAGATCGTCAGGCAAGCGCGAGCGATCGGCTACCCGGTGATCATCAAGGCCTCGGGCGGCGGCGGCGGGCGCGGCATGCGCGTCGTGCACACCGAAGCGGCGCTCATCCATGCGGTGCAGACCACGCGCGCCGAAGCCGGCGCGGCCTTCGGCAACCCGGCCGTGTACATGGAGAAGTTCCTCGAGAACCCGCGCCACGTCGAGATCCAGGTCATGGCCGACGAGCACAAGAACGCGGTCTGGCTCGGCGAGCGCGACTGCTCGATGCAGCGCCGCCACCAGAAGATCATCGAAGAAGCGCCGGCGCCGGGCATTGCGCGCCGCGTCATCGAGCGCATCGGCGACCGCTGCGCCGCGGCCTGCAAGAAGATCGGCTACCGCGGCGCCGGCACCTTCGAGTTCCTCTACGAGAACGGCGAGTTCTTCTTCATCGAGATGAACACGCGCGTCCAGGTTGAGCACCCGGTGACCGAGATGGTGACCGGCATCGACATCGTGCAGACGCAGATCCGTGTGGCCGCTGGCGAGAAGCTGCCGTTTTCTCAGCGCCAGATCGAGATGCGCGGTCACGCCATCGAGTGCCGCGTCAACGCCGAGGACCCGTACAAGTTCACGCCGTCGCCCGGCCGCATCACGATGTGGCACCCGCCCGGCGGCCCCGGCGTGCGCGTCGACTCGCATGCCTACACCAACTACTTCGTGCCGCCGAACTACGACTCGATGATCGGCAAGATCATCGTCCACGCCGATACGCGCGAGCAGGCGCTGGCGCGCATGCGCACCGCGCTGTCGGAAACGGTGGTCGAGGGCATTCACACCAACATCCCGCTGCACCGCGAGCTGATGGTCGATGCCAAGTTCATCGAGGGCGGGACGAGCATCCACTACCTCGAAGGCTGGCTCGGCCAACACAAGAGGTAGCGCAAGATCGATGGATGAACTGGTCCTGCGCGTGAACGAAGCGCTGGTTGAACCCGTATCGGACGCCCTGTCTGATGAACTCGGCGCGCTGGCGGTGTCGGTGGAAGACGCGCAGGCCGACAGCGAATCCGAACAAGCGATCTTCGGCGAGCCCGGACTGCCGCCGCCGCGTCCAGGCTGGGCGCAATCGACTGTGCGCGCACTGTTCGACGACCCTGCACACGCCACAGACGCCGCCACCTTGCTGCTGGCGCAAGAGTGGGCGGCTGGCGGCGTGCACGTGCAATCGCTCGCCAGCGTCCCCGACGAAGACTGGGTGCGGCTCACGCAGTCGCAGTTTGCGCCTGTCGAGATCACACCGACGTTCTGGATCGTGCCGAGCTGGCATAAGGCGCCGGCCGCGGCGCAGAGGGTGATCCGCCTCGATCCGGGCCTGGCGTTCGGCACCGGCACGCACCCGACGACGCGCATGTGTCTGCGCTGGATCGCGCAGCACGGGCAGCCTTGGCCGCGCGTGCTCGACTACGGTTGCGGCTCGGGCATCCTGGCCATCGGCGCGGCGCTGCACGGGGCGAAGTCGATCGACGCGGTCGACATCGACAGCGCCGCCGTCGAGTCCACCCGCGCCAACGCGCAAGCCAACGGCGTTGCGCTCGACGCTGCGCTGCCGGATGCAGCGAACGGCGTTTATGACCTGGTGCTGGCCAACATACTCGCCAGGCCGCTGACGCTGCTGGCGCCCTTGCTGAGCAGCCACCTCGCCAGCGGCGCCTCGCTCGTGCTCGCCGGCATCCTCGAGCGGCAAGCCGATGAATTGCGCGAGGCTTATGCGCCGTATTGTCGGCTCAACGCTGCCGACAGCGAAGAGGGCTGGATCCTGATGGTGGGGCGCGCGCGGGTCGAGCGCGCGGCCGCTCCGCAGCCGGCCCGCATTCCCTCGGGGGATCGGCCGACGTACCCGTCGGACGAGGGGCCCACGCGGGCCGAGCGCGCGGCCGCTCCGCAGCCGGCCCGCATCCCCTCGGGGGATCGTCCGGCGTATCCGTCGGACGAGGGGTCCATGGAATGAGTCTGGCCACGCGTTGCAGCGCCTGCAGCACGGTCTTTCGCGTGCAGCAGGATCAGTTGAAAGCGTCCGAAGGTTGGGTGCGCTGCGGCCGCTGCGGCACCGTCTTCAGCGCGCTCGAAGGCCTGTTCGACCTGGAGCGCGAGAGCACCTCGGCGGCGATGCCGCTCGACCCACCACCCGGCGCTGCGCCCAAGCCGTTGCCGCCGATTGCCTTGGCGCAGCCGCGGCCGCCCGCCGACGTCGATGCCTTCGCCTACTACGACGATGCCGCGCTGGCGGACGACGCGGACGAAGAAGCGCCCGCGCCGCTGCTGGGGCCAGACGCGCGGCGCAGCACGGCGGCCGACTTGCCGGCTGCGCCGCTTGGCGGATCGAGCGCCGACCATGCCGCCGCCGCCGCCTCGTTCACGGCGGCGTACGACGACCAGCGCAACGACGACGACGATGCCGCGCTGCTGACTGAGCACAGCGGCCACCACACCACCTTCGACGAGTCGGCGCCCGTCTACACGGGGCCGGCGCCGCTGGCGCCCAGCTTCGTCCGCGCGGCCGAGCGCGCCGCGCGCTGGCAGCGGCCGGTGGTGCGACGCCTGACGATCGCCGCCGCGCTGGCGCTGCCGCTGTTGCTGGGCGCGCAAGTGGCGTTGCACCACCGCGATCTGCTGGCCGCGCGCTGGCCCGGCACGGCCGATCTGCTGGGCGTGCTGTGCGCGTCGCTGCAATGCAGCGTGCAGGCGCCGCGCGCGCTCGACGCGGTTTCGGTGGAGAGCAGCGGCCTGACGCGCGTCGAGAGGGCGCCGCTGTACAAGCTTCAGGTGGCGGTGCGCAACCGGGCGGCCTGGCCGGTGGCGATGCCGTCGCTGGACCTGACGCTGACCGACCCGCGCGGCGAGGTCGTGACGCGGCGCGTGCTGCGTGCGTCCGAGCTCGGCGCTGCCGCGCCCGAAGCGCTGGCCGCCGGCGCTGAATGGTCGGCGCTGGCCACGCTCGACGTCGGCGAGCGCCGCGTCACCGGCTACACCATCGACCTCTTCTATCCCTGACCTACCCCTGACCGCGAGACTCCCACCATGCCGGCACTGATCTGTGGCTCCCTGGCCTTCGACACCATCTGCAACTTTCCGGGCCGCTTCGCGCAGCAGATCCTGCCCGAGCAGGTGCACATCCTCAACGTCTCGTTCGTCGTGCCGACACTGCGCCGCGAATGGGGCGGCTGCGCCGGCAACATCGCCTACACGCTGAAGATGCTGGGCGGTGAGCCGGTGATCCTGGCCGCGCTCGGCGAAGACGGCCGCGAGTATCTGGCGCGGCTTTCGCAGATGAAGATCGACATCTCGTCGATTCACGTCGATGCCCAGGAGCACACGGCGCAGTGCACCATCATCACCGACCAGGACAACAACCAGATCAACGCCTTTCATCCGGGTGCAATGGACGTGGCGCACCTCGTTGCGGTGCCGACAGGCGCGCAGCGCAGCGACTTGGCCATCGGCATCATCGCGCCCGATGGCCGCACCGCGATGGGCGAGCATGCCAAGCAGATGCACGGCCGAGGCATCCCCTTCATCTTCGATCCCGGCCAGCAACTGCCGCAGTTCGACGGCGCCGAGCACCGCGAAATGCTCGGCATGGCGCGCTGGCTGGCGGTCAACGACTACGAGGGGCGGATGCTGTGCGACCGTACCGGCGAGTCGCTGCACGACATCTCGATGCGACCGAACATCGACGGCATCTTCGTTACGCTGGCCGATCGGGGCTGCGAGGTCTGGCATCGCGGCGTGCGCACGCCGGTGGCGGGCATCGCCGCCGACGCCGTCGTCGACCCCACGGGTTGCGGCGATGCATTTCGCGCCGGGCTGCTCTACGGCCTCGAGCGCGGCTGGCCGCTGACGCGTGCAGCGATGCTCGGCAACCGCCTGGGCGCGCTGAAAATTGCACACCGCGGCGGGCAGAATCACCAATTTGTGGCCGCCGACATGCTCGAGTGAGGCAAGTTCACGCCGGTGCGCGCACGCCGCCGGTAGAGTGACCGGAAGTAATAACAACGAGCGGCGCAGCGACGTGCAATCCCTTCATCTGATCCAACTTTTCGTGGCGACGCTCGGCGGCGGCGTGGTCGGCGCCGCAGCCATGCGCTGGCACAGCCGGCCGAAGATCGATCAATTGCAGCAGCGCTTGTCGCGCTCGGAAGAGGCGCGCAACGGCGCGATCGAGCGATCGGTGCAGGCACGCGAGCAAATCGCGCAGCTCAGCAAGGCGATCTCCGATCTGCGCAAAGCCCATCACACGGTGCGCTCGAGCCCGGTCAGCGGGCCGACGACGAGCGCAGACGAACGCCGTGCGCTGGCCGAGCGCGCACTCGAGGCGGCGGCAGCGCACGACGCCAAGTCGGCGACGTCCGGCAAGGTCGTGCTGTTCGCCAACACCGAACCGATGGAACTCTGAGCGCCGGCTGCCAGCAGCATCCGGCAGTGCAGCAAAAAGCAAACCCGGCCGAGGCCGGGTTTGTCGTCTGGCGCTGCTGAGAACCAGACATCGGGCCTCGCTTGCGCAAGGCCCGATGCGATCCTTCGCAGTCCCGCGAACTCCTTAAGGCTTGTTGCCCGTCGGGAACGGCCAGGCGGCCGCGGGGCTCAGCGTCGTCTTCGCCACGGGTGCAGGTGCCGCTGCGGCTGCTGCTGCCGGAGCAGCTTTCTTCGCAGGGGCGGCCTTCTTCGCTGGCGCAGCCTTCTTCTTTGCCGCTTTTTTCGCTGGGGCCTTCTTTTTCGCCGGCTTCTTCGCTGCGGCCTTCTTCTTCGGCGCAGCCTTCTTCTTCGCGGCCTTCTTCGCGGCCTTCTTGGCCGCCGGCTTCTTCTTGGCCGCCGGCTTCTTAGCGGCCTTCTTGGCCGCCGGACGCTTTGCGGCCTTCTTGGCCGCCGGGCGCTTCGCCGCCTTCTTGGCGGCCGGTTTCTTCGCAGCGGCCTTCTTCGCCGGTGCCTTCTTCTTCGCAGTTGCCATTTCGATCTCCTTGATCAAGTTGCAAAGAGCACCGCATTGATCGAGCTCGACCTTTGCGGCGATT
>JANNJX010000200.1:0-6814 GCA_031396005.1 Burkholderiales bacterium | reverse complement strand
TGCAGCGCGTTGTCGTCGAGGCGCTGCTTGATGTCGGCAGTGGCAAACGCGTAGGGGAACAGAAACTCGACCGCGGTGAAGCCCGCCTTGGCCGCGCGCTCGAAGCGGTCGAGGAACGGATGCTCGGTGAAGAGCATCGACAAGTTGGCGGCGAACTTGGGCACTTCATTCACTCCAGCAGGCCAGCCATCTCGAGACCCTGACGGCCTTCCGGATGCCGGCAATCGATCTCCTCGAACTCGTTGATTTTGTCGATCTCGGTGCCCATCGCGATGTTCGTCACCTTCTCCAGGATGACTTCGACGACGACGGGCACGCGGTACTTCTGCGCCATCGCCTGCGCCTCAACCATCGCCGCTTCGATCTTTTCCGGGTCGGTGACGCGCAGCGACTTGCAGCCCAGACCGTGCACCACCGCTTGGTGATCGACGCCGTAGCTCTTCAACGCCCCGTCCTCGACGTTCTGGTTTTCGAACGCGAGTTGCACGCAGAAATCCATCTCGAAGCCGCGTTGCGATTGGCGAATCAAACCGAGATAGCTGTTGTTGACGAGCACCTGCACGTAAGGCAGGCGGAACTGCGCGCCGACGGCAAGTTCTTCGATCAGGAACTGGAAGTCGTAGTCTCCCGACAGGCCGACCACGGTGCGCGTCGGATCCGCGGCGACCACGCCGAGCGCCGCCGGAATCGTCCAGCCGAGCGGCCCGGCCTGGCCGCAGTTGATCCACTGCCGTGGGCCGTAGACGTTCAAGAACTGCGCGCCGGCAATCTGCGACAGGCCGATCGTCGTCACGTAGATGGTGTCGCGCGGGAAGACCTTGTTCATCTCCTCGTACACGCGCAGCGGCTTGATCGGCGTCTCGGTGTAATGCGTCTTGCGGTGCATGAGCTTTTTGCGCTCGGCGCAGCGCATCGACCAGTCGCTGAAGTCCTTCAACTTCTGCGCGGCTTGGCGTTCCTTGGCCACCTGCACGAAGAGTTCGAGCGCCGCCTTGGCGTCGCTGACGATGCCGAGCTCCGGGTTGAAAACGCGCCCGATCTGCGTCGGCTCGATGTCCACGTGGACGAAGGTGCGGCCCTTGCAGTAAACCTCGGGCGATCCGGTGTGGCGGTTGGCCCAGCGGTTGCCGATGCCGAGCACGAAGTCCGAGGCCAGCATCGTCGCGTTGCCGTAGCGGTGCGAGGTCTGCAAGCCCACCATGCCGGCCATCAGCGGGTGGTCGTCGGGGATCGTGCCCCAGCCCATCAGCGTCGGGATCACCGGCACGCCGGTCAGCTCGGCAAACTCGACCAGCAGGTCCGACGCATCGGCGTTGATGATGCCGCCACCGGCGACGATCAACGGCTTGCTGGCTGCGGTCAGCATGTCGAGTGCGCGCTCGATCTGCTTGCGGCTGGCCGCGGGCTTGTACACCGGCAGCGGCTCGTAGGTCTCGATGTCGAACTCGATCTCGGCCATCTGCACGTCGAACGGCAGGTCGATCAGCACCGGGCCTGGCCGGCCCGAGCGCATCAGGTGAAACGCCTGCTGGAATGCGCGTGGCACCAGCGCCGGCTCGCGCACGGTGACGCTCCACTTCGTCACCGGCTTGCTGATGGACTCGATGTCCACCGCCTGGAAGTCTTCCTTGTACAGCCGCGCCCGCGGCGCCTGGCCGGTGATGCACAGGATCGGGATGCTGTCGGCGATGGCCGAGTACAGGCCGGTGATCATGTCGGTGCCCGCCGGACCCGAGGTGCCGATGCACACGCCGATGTTGCCGGCCTTCGCCCGGGTGAAGCCCTCGGCCATGTGCGAGGCGCCCTCGACGTGGCGCGCCAGGATGTGGGCGATCGACTCGCGCTCGCGCAGCGCCGCATACAGCGGGTTGATGGCGGCGCCCGGCACGCCGAAGGCTTGCGTCACGCCTTCCTTTTCCATCACCAGCACGGCGGCCATCGCGGCCTTCATCTTTGCCATCGTCGTCTCCTGAAACTCGTTGCCCCAATGGTCGGCTGCCGGCGGCGCGCTGGCAAGACGCCGCCGAGCGATAAGAGCTATTCCGTGGCGGCATGACAGCGCGCATACTCGCGGCCACGCAAGGAGGCACCCACCGATGAAACCCACACGAATCCTGGTGGCCGGCGTGCTGGCCGCAGCACTCGGGTCGCTGCCGCTGACAGGCGCGGCGCTGGCGCCCGCCGCGGCGCTGCTGATCAAGCAGATCGTCCAGGATGCGGTCACCACCAGCCTGAAGGACATGCTGCTCGGCAGCCTGCGCGACATGGGCTGCAAAGGCATCGCGTTGGGCAACGCGCTGGCCGCGCTCGATGCGCGCGGCGGCGGCGCGGCGGCCGTGCGCGGCATGGCAACGGGCGGCCTGCAAGGCATGGCCGCGATGCCGGGCATGCCCGACCTGGCCAGCATGCTGCCGCCGGGTACCGCCCTGCCGCCCGAGCAGGCGGCGATGCTGGCGCAGATGCAGCGCTCGATGGCACAGCCGTTGTCGCCGGCGCAGACGTTGGGGGCGATGGACGAAATGGCCGAACTCGGCCTGCTGCCGCGGCCGGTGCAGGCCGAGATGAAGGAGTGCATGACGCTGCTGCCGCAGACCGCGCCCGCGCTCGGCATGGCGATGGGCATGCTGCAGCCGATGCTGCCGCAGTTGCGCGACGCGCGCGAGCAGATGCGCTCGCTGTCGCCGGCCGAACAGGAGGAGTTCGCCGCGACGATGGCGCAGGAGTTGAAAGCCGTGCCGCCCGCCGAGCGCGCACAGTTCCTCGAGCAGATCGACGCAGGCTTCTTCCCGCCCGCGGTGGCGGCCGGCGTCAAGGCGCGGCTGGCCAGGCCGTAGCCCCGCCGGCATGGACACCGTCGCCGGCCTGCGCTTGTTCATCCGCGTCGTCGAGAGCGGCAGCTTCTCCAAGGCCGCCGCCGAGTTCGCCATCACGCAACCCACCGCCACCAAGGCGGTGGCAGCGATCGAGGCTCGCCTGGGCGCGCGCCTGTTGCACCGCACGACACGCGGCGTCAGCCCGACCGAGGTCGGCACGCTGTATTACGACAAGTGCAAAATCATCGCCAGCGAGATCGAGGCCGCCGACAACCTGGCCACGCTGATGCAGAGCGGCGTCGGTGGCACGTTGCGCGTTTCGACATCGGTGGCCTTCGGCCGCCGCGTGCTGGTGCCGCTGGCCATCGAGTACATGCGCGAGCATCCGAGCCTCGCCGTCGATCTGTCGTTCGACGACCGCTACGTCAACCTGGTCGAGCAAGGCGTGGACCTGGCCGTGCGCATGGGCCGCCTCGCCGACTCTTCCCTCGGCTCTCGCTACCTCGGCCACAACCCGTGGTTGATGGTCGCCGCACGGTCGTACCTGAAGGCGCAAGGCACGCCGAAGCAACTGGCAGAACTGTCGCAACACGCCTGCCTAATCTACAGCACCGTGCAGGGCGACGACCGCTGGATGCTGACGGGGCCCGATGGCAAGGAACGCGTCGTGCCGGTGCGCGGCCCGCTGCGCTCAAACAACCTGTCGGCCGTGCTCGCCGCCGCGCGCGAGGGGCTGGGCGTGGCCATCCTGCCCAGCTACGTGGCGCGTGAATCGGTCGCCGACGGCAGCGTCGTGCCGATCCTCGAGCGCTACACGCTGCCGACGCAGGAGATCCACGCCGTCTTCCCGTCGCCCAAGCTCGTGCCCGGCAAGGTCAGCGCGTTCATCGAGCACTTGCGCGGCGCGCTGGAGGGGGCGTGGTGGGAGCGGGGAGCGTGAGGGCTCGCCGAAGCGAACTCACCAGCGCGGCGGCCGCTTGTCGATGAAGGCCTGCACGCCCTCCAGAGCGGCCTGGTCCATCATGTTGCAGGCCATCGTGCTGCCGGCGTCTGCGTACGCGGCATCGATCGGCTGTTCGAGCTGGCGGTAGAACAGGCCCTTGCCGGCAGCGATGGCCACGCGCGGCTTAGCGACGATGGCGGCGACCAGGCGCTCGACTTCGGCGTCGAGTTCATCCGGCGCGGCGACGCGATTGATCAGGCCCTTGTCCCGCGCCTCGTCGGCCGAGATGAATTCGCCGGTGACCAGCATCTCGAACGCCGCCTTGCGACCCAGGTTGCGCGACAGCGCCACGCTCGGCGTCGAGCAGAACAGGCCGACGTTGATGCCGCTGACGGCGAAGCGGGCGTCGCTCGACGCCAGCGCCAGGTCGCACATCGCCACCAGTTGACAACCTGCCGCGGTGGCCATGCCGTGCACGCGCGCGAGCACCGGAACCGGCAGCTTCTGGATCGTCATCATCATGCGGCCGCACTGCGCGAACAGTCGATCGTAGTAGGCCAGCGACGGCGCGGCGCGCATCTCCTTCAGGTCGTGCCCGGCGCAGAAGGCCTTGCCGGCAGCGGCGATCACGACCACGCGCGCTGTAGCGTCAGCCATCACCGCATCGAGCGCAGCCTGCAACGCTTCGAGCATGTTTTCGGACAGCGCGTTGTACGCCTGCGGCCGGTTCAGCATCAGCGTGACCACGCCGCGCGCGTCCTTGTGCTGCAACACCAGCGGTTCGATCGCCATCGTATTTCCCTTCACTCGATCGCCGCCGCGCTCTTCGCGCGCTCGCGCAATTGGAACTTCTGGATCTTGCCGGTGCTCGTCTTCGGAATCTCCTCGAAGCGGATCTCGCGCGGCACCTTATAGCCGGCGAGCAGCGACTTGCAATGCGCGACCAGCTCGGCCGCAGTAACTTGCGCATCCGGCTTGACCTCGACGAAGGCCAGCGGCGTCTCGCCCCACTTCGCATCCGGCCTCGCCACCACCGCGCAGGCCAGCACCGCCGGGTGGCGGTACAGCGCGTCTTCGACCTCGATCGAGCTGATGTTCTCGCCGCCCGAGATGATCACGTCCTTGCTGCGGTCCTTGATCTTGACGTAGCGGTCGCTCTCCATCACCGCCAGGTCACCGGTGTGAAACCAGCCGCCGGCAAACGCCTTGTCGGTGGCCGCGGGGTTCTTCAGGTAGCCCTTCATGACGATGTTGCCGCGGAACATGATCTCGCCCATCGCCTCGCCGTCGGCCGGCACTTCGCGCATCGTCTCCGGGTCCTGCACCGTCATGCCTTGCTGCAGCATGTAGCGCACGCCCTGGCGGCCGTTCAGCCGCGTCTGCTCCGACAGGCTCTGCCCCGACCAGCCGTCGCGCTTCACGGCCACCGACGCCGGGCCATAGACCTCCGTCAGTCCATAGACATGCGTGATGTCGAAGCCCAACTGCGCCATGCCTTCGATCATCGCCGCCGGCGGCGCGGCGCCGGCGACCATGCCGCGCACCTTCTGCTTGATTCCTTGCCGCAAATCGGCCGGTGCATTGATCAGCAGGCTGTGCACGATCGGCGCGGCACAGTAGTGGTCGACGCCATGCTCGCGCATCGCGTCGAGCATGGCACGGGCCTCGACCTTGCGCAGGCAGACATGCGTGCCACCGAGCATCGCCACCGTCCACGGGAAGCACCAGCCGTTGCAGTGGAACATCGGCAGCGTCCACAGGTACTTCGGAAAGTGCGGCATCGTCCAGGTGGCGGCGTTGCACACCGCGTTCAAGTACGCGCCGCGGTGGTGCGTGACCACGCCCTTCGGGTCGCCGGTGGTGCCGCTGGTGTAGCTGACCGCGATCGCATCCCACTCGTCGGCCGGGCCGTCGAGTGTGGCCATGGGCTCGTGCGCTGCGAGCAACGCCTCGTACTCGTGCGTGCCGACGCGATCGCCGGCGCCGCTGTACTCGCTGTCGCAGACGTCGATGACGATCGGCGTGCGTCCATGTTCGGACTTGAGCAGCCGCAGGGCCTGCTGCATCAGCGGCGCGAACTCGCGATCGGTGATCAGCACGGCGCACTCGCAGTGGTTCATCTGCCAGGCCAGCAGCGGCGCATCCAGGCGCGTGTTCAGCGTGTTGAGCACGGCGTTGATTGCAGGCACGGCGTAATGCGCTTCCACCATCTCCGGCGTGTTGGGCAGCATTGCACTGACAGTGTGCAGACGGCCGACGCCGAGCGCTCGCAGCGCCGCGGCCAGGCGCGCGCTGCGCTCGCGCGTCTGCGCCCAGGTGTACCGCCGCGCGCCGTGGATCACCGCCGGCAGATCGCCGAAGACCTCGGCGCTGCGCTCGACAAAACTGACCGGGCTCAACGCCGCGAAGTTGGCGGCGTTGGCGTGCAGATGCTCGTCGTAGATGCTGTTGTTCATGTCGCCGCTCCCATTGCTTGGTCGCTACGCGCTCGCCGCGGCGAGTGCTTGGTCAATGTCCCACAGGATGTCGTCGATGTGCTCCACCCCGACCGAAATACGCACCATGTCCGGCAGCACGCCGGCAGCGCGTTGCTGCGCCGCGTCGAGTTGGCGGTGGGTGGTGCTCGCCGGGTGACTGATGAGGGTGCGCGTGTCGCCGATGTTGACGAGGTGGCTCATGAACTGCGCGGCCTCGATGAAGCGCACGCCCGACTCGACGCCGCCTTTGACGCCGAACGCCAGCAGCCCCGACGCGGCGCGCATCTGCCGCTTCATCAGCGCATGCTGCGGATGGTCTTCGAGGCCCGGGTAGTTGACCCAGGCCACGCGCGCATCGGCTTGCAGAAACTTCGCCACCGCCAGCGCATTGCTGGAATGCCGCTCCATGCGCAGCGGCAAGGTCTCGACGCCTTGCAGGATCTGCCAGGCCGACATCGGCGACAGCGCCGCGCCGAAGACGCGCTGCGTCTCCATGCGGCAACGCATCGTGAAAGCGAAGTCGCCGAAGGTCTCGTGGAAGATCACGCCGTGATAGCCGGGCGAGGGCTCGGTCATGCCCG
>JANNJX010000199.1:0-1721 GCA_031396005.1 Burkholderiales bacterium | reverse complement strand
GGCGGCGCGCGCGTCACCGCGGCTGCGGTGGCCGCCGCGATCGCCGCAGCCGATGGCGCACTCGCCGCCGGCGGCTCAATGGCCGGCGGGGCCTGCACCACGGGCGGCACGGCGGCCGGCGTGACCACCACCAAGGGCGTCGACGACGCCGGCAACGCCAGCTTCGAGGGCGGCGTCTGGCTCCACCAGACCAGCGCGGCGATGCCTGCGGCGGTGGCCGCGACGAGCGCCATGGTGAGACCGCGACGCTTGGGCCGCACAGCGACATCGGCCGAGCGGCGGTTGGCCATCGCCGCCGGGTCCAGCGTCGGCTCGGCACGCACCGTCTGACGGACGACGCGTGGCTCGGCCGGCGGGGCCGGCGGGGACGGCGGGGACGGCTCGAACGGGTCCATGACGATCTGCGTGTCGACGTTGTCGCGCAACGGCGCCGGGCCGCTCATGCCTTCGAGCGTCTCCCACTGCGAGTCTCGGTCGGGCACCTCGCCGACCCACAACGGCGCCGGCCCGGTGGTGGCGACGTAGGCACTGCGGCCTTGCGGGTGCAGGATGTGACGCACGTCGTCGGCACTGTGCGGCCGCGCCGGCGCGGCCAACGCCAGCGAGGCCACCACCGCCTGCACGAACGCCTCGCGCAGCGCCGCCGAGTCGCCACCGCCCAGCGGCACGTCGGCGAGCAGCGCAGCGGGGTCCCAGGCGCTGCTGGCCAAGCGCTCCTCGGCCCGCGGCGGCGCGGCGCCGGTGGCGGCAAAACACATCGTCGCCGCCAGCATGTAGAGGTCGGCCGAGGCGTTGATCCGTTCGAAGCGCGTCGTCTGCTGCTGCTCCGGCGCGGCCCACGGGCTCATCGTCATCTCGCCGAGCTCCATCGCCACGCCGTCCATGCCCAGCAGCACCGGCGCGTTGTCGTCGGCCTTCATCAGGATCTGGTCGGGTTGCACCAGGCCGTGCACGAAGCCGGCCTTGTGCAGCGCTTCGAGCGCATCGAGCAGCTTGTCGTACAGCCGCACCAGGCCACCGACCGTCGGCGCTTCGGCGCGCTCCAGGCGCTGCTCTTCGAGCGTCTGGCCTTCGATGAACGGCATCAGCCGGTAGACGGTGCGGTTGGCGTTGATAACGCCGAAAACCTTGACGACGCCGGGGTGATCGACCACCGCCAGCGCCCGCGCGTCCTGCACGAAGGCCTCGCAGACCACCGACAGCGCGATCGCATCGCCAGCCTGACGCGCGCGCACGGCGCCGTCGGGCTGGCGGATGGCCAGCGATCGCGGGAAGCACTCGAGCAAGACCAGCGGCTGCTGGTGGCCGGGCTCACGCACGCGGTAGGCAAAACCATGCGGCCCCTGGTGCAGCGTCTGCTCGACGATGAAACGGTCGATGCGCACGCCCGCCGGCAACGGCACCACCGGGCCCACCGGTGTGGCCGTGGTTTGGGGAAATGGCAAGGGGGTCGTCGTCATCAGAGGGGCAGACAAAGCAAAGCGCAGCGCATGGGCAAGCGTAGCTGATCGAGTTTGCGGCTAGCCTCCGGTAACCGGAGGAAAGAAAGCCAACTCGGCGTGGTCGTGCAGGGGCTGGGTTTCATCGGCCATCTGCTGGTCGAGCGCGCAACGCAGCGCACGCCCTCGGGCCAGCCGCTGCGCGTGCGCGCCGCCACGCGCGATCAATGCATCACGCGCGCTGGCGACGGTCGCACCCGCCGGCAACTCGATCGTCTCGCC
>JANNJX010000181.1:0-1628 GCA_031396005.1 Burkholderiales bacterium | reverse complement strand
GCACGCCCTCGTTGGCATAGGAAGGCAGCGCGAAAATATCCAGCGCGCGCAGCCACGGCAGCACGTCCGCCTGCTGGCCCTGCATGCGCACGCGGCCACGCAGGCCAAGCTGGACGATTTTCTTCTCCAGCGCCTCGCGTTGCGGGCCGTCGCCGACGATGACCAGCTCAATCTGTTCCGGCAGGCGAGTCAGCGCATCGAGCAGGCCTGCATGGTCTTTCCAGCTGCGCAGCGTGGCGACGATGCCGACCAGCGTCTTGTCCTGGGGCAGGCCGAACTTCGCGCGCATGGCCGAGCGCTCGCCGGGCCGGAAGCGCCCGGCGTCGATGCCGGTCGGCACCGACTCGATGCGCGAAGCGCGAAAGCCGTTTCGCTCGACGAGTTCGCGCTTGAGCGCCTCGCCGGTGGTGATTACCTGCGCGGCAGCGCGCATGTAAAGCCAGCGCGACAGCGGCCCGCGCGGCACTGGCGCCGAAATATGGCGCGTGCGCACCATGCGCACCGGGCGGCCGTGCGCGAGCAGCGCCAGCGCAGTCAGCCAGGAATCGGTCGAACTGTGCGTGATGACGAGGTCGCAGCTATTGGCGCCGAACCACTGGTGCAACGCGCCCAGACCGACCGGCCGCTTGCGCTCGATCGGCAGCGCGGTCACCGGCACGCCCCAGTTCGCCGCCTCGGCGTGGATGCGCGCCTGCGGCGGGCAGAGCAGGCGCAGGTCGTGGCCGCGCCGCATGAGGCCCTGCGATTCCGAAAGGATCCGGATCTCCTGCCCGCCCCAGCCGAGCGAGGACTCGGTGTGGACGATGCGCAGCCGCTTCATGCCTGGAGGTGTTCAGAGGCGAACTGAATCCGGTACAGCCTCGCGTAGATGCCATCCTTCGCGAGCAGCTCGGCATGCGTGCCGGCCTCGGCGATGCGGCCGCGCTCCAGGACCATGATGCGGTCGGCGCGCTCGATGGTCGACAGGCGGTGCGCGATGACGATGGTGGTGCGGCCGCGCATCAGCGTCTCCAGCGCCTGTTGCACCAGCCGCTCGGACTCGGAATCGAGCGCCGAGGTCGCCTCGTCGAGGATCAGCAGCGGCGCGTTCTTCAGCAGCGCGCGCGCGATCGCCAGGCGCTGGCGCTGGCCGCCCGACAGGCGCATGCCGTTCTCGCCGATCAGCGTATCGAGGCCCAGCGGCGTTTCGCGGATGAACTCCATCGCGTGCGCAGCTTCGGCGGCGGCGACCACTTCCCGCTCGCTCGCCGCCCCCATCGCGCCGTAGGCGATGTTGGCGCGGATCGAATCGTTGAACAGCACCACGTCCTGCGACACCAGCGCGAGGTTGGCGCGCAGGCTGTCGAGCTTCAGCGACTGGATGTCCTGGCCGTCGAGCAGGATGCGCCCGGCATCGGGCGCGTAGAAGCGCGGCAGCAGGTTGACGAGCGTGGTCTTGCCGCCGCCCGAACCGCCCACCAGCGCCACCGTCTCGCCGGGCCGCACCTTGAAGCTGACCGAATTCAGCGCCGGCTCGGTGCGCGTCGGGTAGGTCAGGCTGACCTCCTGGACCTCGATCTCGCCGCGCGCGCGCGCGATCTGTCCGCTGCCCTCGTCCTTCTCCACAGGCGTGTCGATCAGGCCGAACA
>JANNJX010000248.1:0-2387 GCA_031396005.1 Burkholderiales bacterium | reverse complement strand
CCGTGACTGGATGGGCGACGACACGCCGGAGGACGAACTCAACCGCATGACGCGCACAGGCGCCAACTTCGGCTTCCCGTACTGCCACGCCAACGCGGTGGCCGACAAGGACATCCGCAAGGCCGACCCGTGCAACGGCGTGACGCTGCCGGTGCAGACGATGGGCCCGCACGCCGCGGCGATGGGCGTGCACTTCTACACCGGCGCGATGTTCCCGCCCGAGTACCGCAACACGATGTTCGTGGCGCGCAAGGGCTCGTGGAACCGGACGCAGAAGTTCGGCTACGACGTGGTCACGGTGCACACCGACGCGCAGGGTGCAAGCGCCAGGACCGTGCCCTTCATGACCGGCTTCGCCAACCCGGCGGCCGATTCGTTCAGCGGCCGGCCGACCTACTTCCTGCAGCTGCCCGACGGCTCGCTGCTGGTGTCGGACGAGCAGCTTGGCGCGATCTACCGCATCTCGTATGCGCGTTGAGGCGGTCGCCGCGGCTCTGCTGCTGGCGGCATGCAGCGGCGGCGCCGTGGCGCAGGCCGCGCCGCCGCCAGCCATGCTGCTGGCGCAGTGCGCGGCGTGCCACGGCGAGCGGGGCGTCTCCACGCTCATCGGCACGCCGTCGCTGGCGGCGCAGCCGAAGGTGTTCACCGAGACGCAGCTCGTGCTGATCCGCGAATGGTTGCGCGAGGTGCCGGCGATGCAGACCGTGGTGAAGGGCATGAGCGACGAGACGATCAGTGCGCTGGCCACGTACTTTGCAGCGCTGCCGGCGCCGGCGCCCGCGGCATTGACGCAAGCCGACAAGGCCAGGGCCGGCGCGGCGCTGTCGCAGCGCCTGCTCTGCGGCACCTGCCATCTCGCCAAGTACGAAGGCCAGCAACAAGTGCCGCGCCTGGCCGGCCAGCGCGAGGACTACCTGCTGCCGGCAATGACGCAGCTGCGCGACAACCCCGGCCCGGGGCGCGACACGATCATGGCGGCGACGTTGCGCGGCTTGAGCGACGCCGAGCTCGGCGCGCTGGCGCACCATCTGGCCACGTTCAAGCCCTGACGGTGTGAATGACAAGGGCCCGCTGCAGCGATGCAGCGGGCCCTTGTTGCATCGGGCGGATCGCGCCTTACTTCTTGCGCAACCTCTGAATCGCCGCCAACTGAGCCGCCATCGTCGCGAACTCGCTGGTCGCGGCGGCCAGGTCGATGTCGCTCTTGGCGTTGCGCATCGCGTCTTCGGCGAGCTTCTTGGCTTCGAGGGCCTTGGCTTCGTCGAGGTCGTGGCCGCGGATCGCCGTGTCGGCGAGCACCGTCACGCTGTTGGGCTGCACTTCGAGGATGCCGCCGGCCACGAAGACGAACTCTTCTTCGCCGTTGTCGGCGCGCTCGATGCGCACCGCGCCCGGCTTGATGCGCGTGATCAGCGGTGTGTGGCGCGGGTAGATGCCGAGCTCGCCCATCTCGCCGGGCAGCGCGACGAACTTGGCTTCGCCGCTGAAGATGCTTTCTTCAGCGGAGACGACGTCGACGTGGATGGTGGCCATCGCTGTTTCGTCCTTACTGAATCTTCTTGGCTTTTTCGATCGCCTGATCGATCGTGCCGACCATGTAGAAAGACTGCTCGGGCATGTGATCGCACTCGCCGTTGACGATCATCTTGAAGCCGCGGATGGTTTCCTTCAACGGCACATAGACACCGGGCGAGCCGGTGAAGACTTCGGCGACGTGGAACGGCTGGCTCAGGAAGCGCTGGATCTTGCGCGCGCGCGATACGGCCAGCTTGTCTTCCGGGCTCAACTCGTCCATGCCCAGGATGGCAATGATGTCGCGCAGTTCCTTGTAGCGCTGCAGCGTGGCCTGCACAGCGCGCGTGGTGTTGTAGTGCTCTTCGCCGACGACGTGCGGATCGACTTGGCGGCTGTTGCTGTCCAGCGGATCGACGGCCGGGTAGATGCCGAGCGCGGCGATGTCGCGTGACAGCACGACCGTGGCATCCAGGTGGGCGAAGGTCGTTGCCGGTGACGGGTCGGTCAGGTCATCGGCCGGCACGTACACGGCCTGGATCGAGGTGATCGAGCCGACCTTGGTCGACGTGATTCGCTCCTGCAGGCGGCCCATCTCTTCGGCCAGCGTCGGCTGGTAGCCCACGGCCGACGGCATGCGGCCGAGCAGCGCGCTCACTTCGGTACCGGCGAGCGTGTAGCGGTAGATGTTGTCGACGAAGAACAGCACGTCGCGGCCCTCGTCGCGGAAGCTTTCGGCGATCGTCAGGCCGGTGAGCGCCACGCGCAGGCGGTTGCCCGGCGGCTCGTTCATCTGGCCGTAGACCATCGCCACTTTCGACTCGCCCAGGTTGTCGAGCTTGACGACGCCCGACTCGGCCATCTCGTGATAGAAG
>JANNJX010000142.1:0-4125 GCA_031396005.1 Burkholderiales bacterium | reverse complement strand
CGCGGTGCGCGCAGGGCGCCACACGCCCGAGGTGCTGGCCGGCATGCTCGAGCTGCTGCGCCAAAGCCGCCAGCCGGTGGTGCTCGTCATCGACGATGCGCAATGGGCCGATGGCGCCACGCTCGACTTGCTGCGCTACCTCGGCCGGCGCATCGACAGCACGCGCGCCTTGCTCGTGCTCGGCTACCGCGGCGAAGCGCTCGCTGCCGATCATCCGCTGCTGAGCGTGCTGGGCGGCCTGCCGCCGCGCAGCGTCATCCGGCTGCCGCTGGCGCCGCTGTCGCGCGCCGGCGTCGCCGAGCTGGCGCGGCGCGCCGGACGCAGCGCACGCGGCGTGCACCAGGCCACGCAGGGCAACCCGTTCTTCGTCACCGAGCTGCTGGCCGGCGATGCGCAGACGTTGCCGGCCTCGGTGCGCGACGCGGTGCTGGCGCGCGCGGCGCCGCTGCCGGCCGAGGCCCGCGACGTGCTCGAGCTGGCCAGCGTCGCGCCGGTGCAGATCGAGGTCGAGGTGCTGGAGGCTGTGGTGGACGATGCCCATGCCGCCATCGAGCGCTGCACTGCGGCCGGCTTGCTGCACCAGGACGGCGGCGCGCTGCGCTTTCGCCATGAACTGGCGCGTCGCGCCGTCGAGGCGTCGCTGCCGCCGGGCCGCGCCGCTGCGCTGCACGCCGCCGTGTTCGATGCCTGCTGCGTGCGCGGCGCGCCGGTGGTGCGCCTGGTGCATCACGCGGCCGGGGCAGGTCTGTCGGGCGCGGTGCTCGCCCTCGCGCCGCGGGCCGCGCGCGAAGCGGCGCAGGCCCGCGCGCACCGCCAGGCCGCGGCCCTGTACGCGCTAGCGCTCGACCATGCCGCGGCCCTGCCGGCGCCCGAGCAGGCGGGGCTGCACGGAGCGCATGCCGACGAAAGCCTGCTCGTCAACCGCGTCGACGACGCCACGGCCTCGCGGCGTCAGGCGCTGGCCCTGCACCGCGAGCTCGGCGATCGGTTGGCGCAAGCGCTGGACCTGCGCGCGTTGGCGCACATCGAGTGGTACCGCGGCGCGCCGCAGGCCGGCCGGCCGTATGCGCAGGCTGCGATCGAGCTGCTCGAGCAACTCGACGCACCGCGCGAGCTGGCGATGGCATATGCGGCGATGGCGCAGTTGCACCTGCTCGGCGAAACCTCGGTGCCGGCCTACGAATGGGGCCGCAAGGCGCTCGTGCTGCTCGAAAGCCTGGCGGATGCCGAAGGCTCGGCCTGTGCCGAAGGCCTGGCCTATGCGCTCAACACCGTCGGCACGGCGCAGTTGCGCTACGAGGATGCAGCCGATGCCTGGGCGCTGCTCGACCGCAGCCGCGACATCGCGCTCGCGCACGGCTTCGAGGCGCACGCGGCGCGGGCCTACATGAACAGCGCATCGATGGGTTTGGTGCATCGGCGCTACGCCAAGCTCGATGCGGCGTGCGCGCAGGGCATTGCGCACTGCGAAGCCCACGACATGGACATGTACCTGTGCCGCCTGCATATCCGCCACGCCTACAGGCTGCTCGAATCCGGCCAGTGGGATGCCGCCGAGGCCGAGATCGCGGCCGTGCGCCAGACCGCCTCATTGACTCGGCTCGAGAGCGAGCAGGCGGGGCATGTGCAGGCCCTGCTCGACTTGCGGCGCGGCAACGATCGCTCGCAGGCCTACTGGGGCGAGATGATCGACGGCTGCCGCGCGCTGAGCGTCGATCCCTGGTATGCGCCGCAGGCGGTGGTGCGCTGCGAGGCCGCGTGGCTGCGCGGCGGCGGTGCCGACCTGCAGGTGCAGCACATCGCCAGCGCGGCTTTCAACGCGGCGGCCATCAGTACCGAGGGCTGGCGCATCGGACAGCTCGCGTGCTGGCTGCAACGTGCCGGCGGCGAGCCGCCGCACATCGAGCAGGCGCTGCCGGCACCGTGCCGGCTCGAGCTCGGCGGCGATCACCGCGGCGCTGCGCGGGCATGGGCCGCGCTCGGCTGCCGCCATGAGCAGGCATTGGCGCTGCTCGGCGGCGACGAGACCGACCTGCGCCAAGCGCTGGCGCTGCTCGAAGCACTGGGCGCTGCGCCGGCGATGCGCATCGCACGCGCTCGCTTGCGCGCGCTGGGGGCGCGCGACGTGCAACGCGGGCGCAACACGCGCACCCGCGACGACCCGCAGGGCCTGACCGCGCGCGAGCGCGAGGTGCTCGACCTGCTGGCGCAGCAGCTCTCGAACCGCGCCATCGCGGATCGACTGCACCGCTCGGAGCGCACCGTCGAGAACCACGTCGCCGCGCTGCTCGGCAAGCTCGGTGTGGCCAGCCGCGCCGACGCCGCGGCACTCGCTCACCCGCCCAAAAATTAGCTGTTTGCGAGTGGGCAGAAGATGCGCAGCCGAATCGACGACAGGGCCACTGCGATCGAGCCCGCCAAGAACCTTCCCGACAACTCTCTGCTCGAGCGCGAGCTGGAGCTGACGCAACTGCGCGAGCGCATCGACGCGCTGCGCAGCGCCCAGGCGTGCGGGGTCTGCGTGCTGCTCACCGGCGAAGCCGGCGGCGGCAAGACCAGCCTGCTCGCGCAAGCCGAGCGCTGCGCGGGCCGTGATGTCGAGTGGCTGAGGGGCGCCTGCGAGCCGATGCTCTATCCGCAGCCGCTGGGCGCGCTGATCGAGCTGATCGACCGATTGCCGCCGTCGCTGGCCGCGGCAGTGCGCACGGGCCAGCATACGACCGAGGTCTTGGCGGGCATGCTGGCGCTGCTGCGCGACCGCCGCAAGCCCATGGTGCTCGTGATCGACGATGCGCAGTGGGCCGATGGGGCCACGCTTGATTTGCTGCGCTACCTCGGTCGCCGCATCGCCGGCACCCGCGCTTTGCTCGTGTTCAGTTGCCGCAGCGATGCATTGGCCGGCGACCACCCTTTGCAGGCCGTGTTCGGCAGCTTGCCGCCACGCAGTTGCCTGCGCATCCCGCTCGCGCCGCTGTCACCCGCTGCGGTCGCCGAGATGGCGCGGCGCGCCGGACGCAGCGCGCACGGACTGCACGAGGTGACGCAGGGCAACCCGTTCTTCGTCACCGAACTGCTGGCCGGCGATGCACACCACCTGCCGGCCTCGGTGCGCGACGCGGTGATGGCGCGCGCCGCGTCGCTGACGGCCGAGGCACGCGACGTGTTGGAGCTGGCCAGCGTGGCGCCGCTGCCGATCGAACTCGACGTGCTGGAGGCGCTGATCGACGACGCCGATGCGGCCATCGCGCCGTGCACGGCGGCCGGCCTGTTGCGCGTGGACGGCGCCGCGCTGCGCTTTCGTCACGAGCTGGCGCGGCAGGCAATCGAGGCCATGCTGCCGCCGGGCCGTGCAGCGGCGTTGCACGCCGCCGTGTTCGATGCCTTGAGTGTGCGCGGCGCGCCGGTGGTTCGGCTGATCCACCACGCGGCGCGGGCAGGGCTCGCGGGCGCTGTGCTTTCGCTCGCGCCGCGGGCCGCACGCGAGGCGGCGCAGGTCAGCGCGCACCGCCAGGCCGTGGAGTTGTACGCGCTGGCCCTCACGCATGCCGAGACGCTGCCGTTGGCCGAACGAGCAGCGCTGCATGCGGCGCATTCCCTGGAGTGCCAGCACATCGGGCAGGTCGATGACGCGCTGGCCTCGCGGCGCGCCGCGTTGGCGCTGCACCGTCAACTCGGCGACCGACTGAGCGAAGGGCTGGATCTGTGCGAGCTGGCCGTCGCCGCGCATTACCACGAAGGCCCGCAGGCGGGACTGCGCCACGTCCAGGCCGCCATCGACGTGCTCGAAGGCGCCGGCGCGCGGCATCAGTTGGCAGTGGCGTACGCGGCAAAGGCGCAGATGCACCTGCAGGAGGAGTCGCAGTCCGCGCTCGACTACGGCCTGAAGGCGCTGGCGTTGCTCGAAGGCCTCGACGGCGCCGAAGAGTGCCGCGTCTACGCGCTCAACACCGTGGCCTCGATGCGCCTGCGCTCGCGAGACGATGCCGAAGGCTGGGCGATGCTGCAGCGCAGCCGCGACATCGCCTTGCAACACGGCTTCGAGTCGCACGCCGCCAGCAGCTGGCTGAAGACAGCGTCGCTGTGCCTGCTGCACCGGCGCTATGCGCAGGCCGAAGCGGCGTGCGA
>JANNJX010000137.1:0-2746 GCA_031396005.1 Burkholderiales bacterium | reverse complement strand
ACGCTGATCGACATCGTGCGCCGCGTGCCGGTGGCCGAAGTCGCCGAGGCCACGCGCCGCGGCAGCTTCGACCATGGCAACCAGGTCATGCCGTTCTTCTGGTTCGGTGCGCTGCTGCAAGGCAGCGGCCGCAGCGACGAGGCGCCGGGCCGCACGCTGACGGTGGTCATCATCAAGAGCGCGGCGCAACGCATCGCGCTGCATGTCGATGAAGTCGTCGGCAACCAGGAAGTGGTGGTCAAGAACCTCGGCGTGCAACTGGCGCGCCTGCCTGGCCTGGCCGGCGTGACGCTGCTGGCGTCGGGCGCGCCGGCGCTGATCTACAACCCGGTGGCGCTGGCCACGCTGTACGGCCAGAGCGCGCGCGCCGCGATGCAAGCCGCCCATGCTGCACCGGCAACGGCCGCGGCGCAGTCGACCTCGGTCCGGACCCCGGCCACGCAGGCTCCGGTCCACGCGCCGAAGCAGGCGCCGCTGGTGCTCGTCGTCGACGATTCGCTGACGGTGCGCCGCGTCACGCAGCGCCTGCTGACGCGCGAAGGCTACCGTGTGACGACGGCCAAGGACGGCCTCGACGCGCTGGAGAAGCTGGCCGAAGAAACGCCGGTCGTGCTGCTGTCGGACATCGAGATGCCGCGCATGGACGGTTTCGACCTGGCGCGCAACGTGCGCGCCGACACGCGCTGGGCCGGGCTGCCGATCATCATGATCACCTCGCGCATCGCGCAGAAGCACCGCGAGCATGCGGCGCAACTGGGCGTCAACCATTACCTCGGCAAGCCGTATTCGGAAGACGACCTGATCGGGCTGGTTGCGCAGTACGCCGGGCAGATGGCGGCGGTGAGCTGACGACTGATACCGATTCGCGTTCGATTGCAGGGCAGAGGACGCTCGTGACTGTGCCCATGTTGTGACGGGCGCAAAGCCGCGCGCGAGAGCCCGGCGGCGCGGCACTGCGGGGTCGGCGCCAAAGGCGCGCCGACTGCGCTGCGGTACTCGGGATTCGGTCGCGTTGCGAAACTCGCTACGCGCACTGCGTTCGCTGCGCTCGAACCATCGCAGCGAGTCAGATGACGAAGCGCGCGGGTACGCGCGCCGACCGAATCCCTGTCGCCGCCGCACATGCGCGCTGCCCGGCCCCCGCCCGCGGCTTTGCGCAGGAAGCGCCTGTTCTTGAAGGACAAGCACACAAGCCGGGCGTCGAGCCCGGCTCCCTCGTGCGCTCAAGCGCGCCTGAGGCGCGCGGCAAGGCGCGGGCTCCATGCCCGAGCTTTGCTTGCGCACAGAGGCGCGAGTGAAGCGACTTGATGCGAGCTTGGAGGCTTCACCTTTTTTCAAGCAAGCGCTTGATTTGATGGTTAGGATCGCGGCTTCCGATGAATGCTGCCACACCCTCCAAAGCCCCGCCCGAGCTTGCCGCCGACCGCGGTGAGCGTGCGCGCACTCGCCTGCTTGCCGAGGCCAGCCGAATTTTCTCGGAGAAGGGCTACGCCAAAGCGTCGACGCGCGAAATCTGCGAAGCGGCCCGGCTGAACCCGGCGGCGATTCACTACCACTTCGGCGACAAGGACGGGCTGTACCGCGCCGTGCTGCTGGTGCCGATCCACGGCATCGCCGCCCAACTCGCCGGTTTCGACGATCCGGCACTGACGCTCACCCAGTCGCTGCACCACCTGCTGCGCGGCTTTGTCGGCGAGGACGGCGCGGCGACGCCAGGCGCCGACGATGGCGTGCGTCTGTACCTGCGCGAGATGATCGAGCCGACCCCCGTCTTCGCCGCCGCCGCCGCGCAGCACATCGGGCCGGTGCACGAGGCCATCGCGCGGCTGCTGGCGCGTCACATCGGGCTGCCCACTCACAGCGAGCCGGACGAAGACGTGCACCGCCTGGTCTTCGGCCTGATCGCGATGGCGCACGACTACTGCATGTCGCGCGAGTTCATGAGCGCGCTGGCGCCACGTCTGCTCGACGGACCCGACGCATTGCAACGCGCACGCGAGCGCCTGGTCGATTGGGGTGTGGCGCTGGTGGCGCATGAAAAAAAGCGGCGCGGTCTGGACAACGAATGAAGAAAAAGACGACGACACGACCGTGGCTGCTGCTGTTCGCGCCGCTGCTGCTGGCAGGCTGCGCGACGACCAGCTTGCCGAGCGCGCCGGGCGAGACTGCGCCGCCGCAGTGGCAGGCCACCTTGCCGCACGGCGGCGACGCGGCAGCGCTAGCCACGTGGTGGCAGCGCTTCGACGACCCGCTCGTTGCCGAGCTGGTGGGCGACGCGCAGCTCAGCAGCCCGACGCTGGCGCAGGCCCTGGCGCGGCTGGGCGAGGCGCGCGCTAACCTGCGCGGCAGTTCGGCGCAGCGCTGGCCGGCGGTCAACGTATCGGCGCAGTCGCAGCGAGGCTCGTCGCCGGCGACCAACTTCGGCCCGTCCACGCAGAGCACGATCGGCGTGGACGCGCAGTGGGAAGCCGACCTGTTCGGCGGCACGCGCGCGCAGATCGCAGCGGCCGCAGCGCGCAGTGAACAGGCCGGCCTGGGCTGGCACGCGGCGCGCATCAGTTTGGCGGCGGACGTTGCCGGCACCTACGTCGCCTATCGCGCCTGCGAAGCGCTGCAGCAAGTGCAGGATCAGGACGCCAGCTCGCAGACGCAGACGGCCGAGCTGACGCGCGAGAAAGTGCGCGTCGGCTTCGAGGCGCCGGCCAACGGCGCGCTGGCCGACGGCGCCGCGGCCGACGCCGGCAAC
>JANNJX010000122.1:0-4329 GCA_031396005.1 Burkholderiales bacterium | reverse complement strand
GCGCCGAAAAAGGCGCATCAGGAACCGACGTGGATGCCGGGCTACATGCGCCTGGTGCAGTGGTGCTTGCGGCACCGCATCAAGACGCTGCTGGCCACCGTGCTGTTCTGCGTCGGCTCGTGCACACCCCTCTTCACCGGCGGCATCGCAGGAGCCTTCATGCCGCCGGACGATCTGTCGCAGACGCAGGTCTATCTGTCGCTGCCGCCGGGCAGCACCTTCAAGCAGACCCTGGCAACCGCCGAGCAGGCGCGTGAGATCGTGCAGAAGAACCCGCATGTCAAGCTCGTCTACACGGCGGTCGGCGGCGGCAAGTCGGGCAGCGACCCCTTCGCGCCGGGCGGGGCGGCCGAAGCGCGCAAGGCCACGCTGACGATCAACCTGACGCCGCGCGGCGAGCGCAGCGGCATCAGCAAGCAGGCCATCGAGCGCGACCTGCGCAGCGCGCTCGACGTGCTGCCCGGCGCGCGCATCAACGTCGGCTTCGGCGGCTCGTCGGAGAAGTTCATCCTCGTGCTCGCCGGCGAAGACGGCGACGCGCTGTCGGCGCATGCGCGCGTGGTCGAGCAGGAGCTGCGCACGATCGCCGGCATCGGGCAGGTGACGAGCACGTCGTCCTTGCAACGGCCCGAGCTCGTCGTGCGGCCCGACGCCGCGCGCGCGGCCGACCTCGGCGTCACCTCGGCGGCGATCGCCGACACGTTGCGCATCGCCACCGCCGGCGACTACGACCAGTCGCTGCCCAAGTTGAATCTCTCACAGCGCCAGATTCCGATCGTCGTCAAGCTGCCCGACGCGGCACGCCAGGATCTGTCGTTGATCGAGAGCATGACGGTGCCCGGTGCGAAAGGCCCGGTGGCGCTGTCGAACGTCGCCACGATCGAGATGGCCAGCGGCCCGGCGCAGATCGATCGTTACGACCGGCTGCGCAACGTCAACTTCGAGATCGAGTTGAACGGCATGCCGCTGGGCCGCGTGCAGGAGCTCGCCGATGCGCTGCCGAGCCTGCAGAAGCTGCCGCCGGGCGTGATCAAGACGACGGTCGGCGACGCCGAGGCGATGGCCGAGCTCGGCGCGAGTTTCATCCTCGCCATGCTGACGGGGGTGGCCTGCATCTACATCGTGCTCGTGCTGCTGTTCCATGCCTGGGTGCAGCCGGCGACGATCCTCGTCGCGCTGGTGCTGTCGTTGCCCGGCGCGTTCCTGGCGCTGTTCCTGACGCGCACCGACCTGTCGATGCCGGCGATGATCGGCATGATCATGCTGATGGGCATCGCGACGAAAAATTCGATCCTGCTCGTCGAGTACGCCATCGTCGCCCGCCGCGACCGCGGCATGAGCCGCATCGAGGCGCTGCTCGACGCCTGCCACAAGCGCGCGCGGCCGATCATCATGACGACGATCGCGATGGGCGCGGGCATGCTGCCGATCGCCCTGGGCTTCGGCACCGACCCGAGCTTTCGCGCGCCGATGGCCATCGTCGTCATCGGCGGCCTGATCACGTCCACCTTCCTCAGCCTGCTCGTCGTGCCGGTCGTCTTCACCTATGTCGACGACATGGTGCAGTGGTTCGCGCGGCACTGGCGCGCGCGCTTCCCCGGCCACGCGCAGGAGGCCGTGGCATGAAGCGGCGCGTCTTCGATGCGCCGGTGCAGCGGCGCTTCAGTCGCGCCGCAGGATCACCAACCGCCGCGGGCGGCGGCCGCGCAACAGCGCCAGCATGCTGAACGTTTGCCCGAGCAACCGGTTGCGGCGCACGCTGCGCGGCGCATCACCGGCGTCGATGACGTGAAAGCCCCAGCGGCGGTAGTGCGTGGCGTTGGCGCGGCGCGTGATGACGTGAACCGGGGCCGGATGGTGCGCCAGCAACGCCGAGATCAGGCGCCCCGCAATGCCGTGCCCGCGGTGCTTGCGGACAACGACGAGCGAGCCGAGTTCGCGCGAGCCCTCCGCATGCTGACGCATCTGCACAGCGCCTACGACCTCGTCACCATGGGTCGCGACGACGAAGTTCGCCCACTCCAACCCATGCGGGTTCAGCGCCTCGCTGCGCACGAGCTGCGTGATCGCCGACTGGTCCGAGGCCATGGCGCGCCGCACCAGCAGGGGTTGGAGGTCATCGCGTTGCAGCGGCCATGGCAGGCGCGCATCGTTCGCGGCGTGCAGAGATGGAGTTGTCAGCATGGGGCACCGGGTGAGTACAGCGCGAACGATCGCTCCAACCGGTGCCGGCGTCTTGCATCTCTGCGACGACGTGCTGCGACCGCCGTTTGTTGGATGAAACTCGCTCGAAACTGACAATGCGGGAGTGCGCGCCGATAATCGCCGCCTTCGCCACGAAAGTCCGCCGCCATGCCACGTCAGACCAAGATCGTCGCCACTCTCGGCCCCGCGTCGTCCACGCCGGAGATGATGGAGCGGCTGATCGCGGCGGGTGTGGATGTCGTGCGGCTCAATTTCTCGCACGGCACGGCGCAAGATCACATCGACCGCGCAGCGATGGTGCGCGCCGCCGCCGACCGTGCCGGCAAGGCGGTGGCGATCATGGCCGACCTGCAAGGGCCGAAGATCCGAGTCGGCAAGTTCGAAGACGGCAAGACGCTGATCAAGTCGGGCCAGCAGTTCATCCTCGACGCCGGTCGCAGCGAGCTCGGCAACAACGACGCGGTCGGCCTCGACTACAAGGAACTGCCGCGCGACGTCAAACCCGGCGACACGCTGCTGCTCAACGACGGCCTGCTCGTGCTGAAGGTCGACGACGTGCGCGGTGAGCAGGTCATCACCACGGTCAAGATCGGCGGCGTGCTGTCGAACAACAAGGGCATCAACAAACAGGGCGGCGGCCTGACCGCACCGGCGCTGACGTCCAAGGACATGGACGACATCAAGACCGCGATGAGCTTCCAGTGCGAGTATCTGGCGGTGAGCTTTCCGAAGAGCGCCACCGACATGGAAATGGCGCGCCAACTCGCCAACGTGGCCGGCGAGAAGTGGCGCCACAAGCCGGGGCTGATCGCCAAGATCGAGCGCAGCGAAGCGATTCCGGCGCTGGAAGGCATCGTCAAGGCGAGCGACGGCATCATGGTGGCGCGCGGTGACCTGGCCATCGAAGTCGGCAACGCCACCGTGCCGGCGCTGCAGAAGAAGATGATCAAGCTGGCGCGCTCGCTCGACAAGCTGACGATCACGGCCACGCAGATGATGGAGTCGATGATCGTCAACCCGGTGCCCACGCGCGCCGAGGTCAGCGACGTCGCCAACGCGGTGTTGGATGGCACCGACGCCGTGATGCTCTCAGCCGAAACCGCCGCTGGCGAGTACCCGGTGGAGACGGTCGAGGCGATGGCGTCGATCTGCCTCGAAGCCGAGCGCGCCGAGGAGGTGACGATCGACGCCGACTTCACCAACAAGCACTTCGGCCGCATCGACCAGTCGATCGCGATGGGCGCGCTGTTCACGGCGTACCACCTCGGCTGCAAGGCGATCCTCGCGCTCACCGAGTCCGGCTCGACGGCGCTGTGGATGAGCCGCTACCGCAGCCACACGCCGATTTTCGGCCTGACCTCGCAGCCGGTGACGCAACGCCGCATGGCGCTGTACCGCAACGTGCAGCCGCTGTTGATGCCGAACTTCGGCGATCGCGACCAGGCGCTGGCGGCGGCCGAAAAAATCCTCGTCGATCGCGGTGTGCTGAAACCCGGCGACACCTACGCCATCACCTGCGGCGAGCCGATGGGCTACCCGGGCGGCACGAACATGCTGAAGGTCTGCCGGGTCGGCTAGTACGCTGAATCATTGAAATGGGCGGTGAGGGACGCGCGAGACGGGATGCGATGCAAGGCGCAAAGCGCAGCGATGCCCCTAGGCATCGCGAGCATTTGCAACGCCGCAGCCCGCCCGTATCGCGTGGACAGCACCGATCCGATTTCAGTGATTCAGTGGACCAGGCGCTGTTACCCGCGCAAGCTGTTGCGTGGCGTGTCGACGGCTACACCCGCGTCGCCACCCACAAGGGCTGGATCGAGGCCAACGCACGCTGAGCGCCGGCCCCGGGGCCCCGTGATCGGGCGGGCGCGCGCTCATCGCCGCGGCGCGTTGCGAACAGGTGGTGGGCGCGGGCCTAAACTCCGCCCATCCCCGCCACCGCTTCATCACCCCGCCTTTGTAGGAGCCCGCCATGCCTCTCGTTTCAATGCGCCAGCTGCTCGACCACGCCGCCGAGCAGCGCTACGGCATCCCCGCGTTCAACGTCAACAACCTCGAGCAGGTGCAGGCCGTGATGTCGGCGGCTCAGGAGACGGGCGCGCCGGTGATCCTGCAGGCCAGCGC
>JANNJX010000110.1:0-15512 GCA_031396005.1 Burkholderiales bacterium | reverse complement strand
GCCACCGAGTACCGCCACCGTGGGTGCTTCGTTGGCGCCGAGCCAGGCCCAGGCCACACCGAAGATGACTTCGAGCAACGCCAGCAGCGAGATTTCGGGCGCGGGCAGCGTTCGCGCCACCACCACCGAGATCAGGCAGGGAATCGCGAGCTGCACCAGACCGAGCATGGACAGCAGGGCGATGTCGTGAGCTGACGCGCGCAGCGGCCAAGCCGGCGGCAGCGGCCAAGCCGGCGGCAGCGCGACCAGCGCCGACAGCAACGCGCCGATCAACACCGCGGGCAGCATGTCGGGCGCGTCGCGGTTGCCGCGCAGGCTCTGGATCAGCGTCCAGTTGACGGCAGCGGCGATCGGCACCGCGATCGCCACCAGCGTGCCGAGCAAGTGCTTTCCGCCTTGCAACTCCTGGCCGTACATCCACGCGATGCCGCCACCGGCCAGCACGATCGCGCCCCAGGTGCGCGCCGCCAACCGATGGCCGAGCGCAACGCGCGCCAGCAGCGCGGTGAACAGCGGCGCCAGCGCCATCGTCACCAGCACGTTGGCCACCGTGGTCAGCGTCAGCGCCAGCATGAAGGCGGTGAACATCACCGACCAGCACAGCCCCGACAACCAGAGCGCCCGACCGCCCGCACGCAGCGATCCCCACAAGCGCGCCGGGCCGCGCAGCCACGACAGCAGCACGACGAGCGCCAGCGCGTTGGCGGCGCTGCGCCAGAACGTCATCTCGAAGCCGCCGGTGCCGTCGAGCCAGCGCGTCACCACGCCGGCGATGCTCCACATCAACGTGGCCAGCAGCATCAGCGCCACGGCGCGGCCGTGGGCCATCGGCTTCATGCTGCTTCGCGGCTGGCCCTTTTGCGGTCGTGCTCTTTCAAGAAGCGTTTGCGCAGACGAATGCTCTTCGGGGTGATCTCCACCAGCTCGTCGTCTTCGATGAACTCCACTGCGTACTCGAGCGAGAGATCGATCGCCGGCGTGATCTTGATCGCGTCTTCCTTGCCGCTGACACGGAAGTTGGTGAGCTGTTTGCCGCGCACCGCATTGACGACGAGGTCGTTGTCGCGCGAGTGGATGCCGATGATCATGCCTTCGTACAACGGGTCGCCGGCCTTGACGAACATGCGGCCGCGGTCGTCGAGCTTGCCCAGCGAGTAGGTCACGGCCTCGCCGTCGTCCTGGCTGATCAGCACGCCGTTCTTGCGGCCCGCGATCTCGCCCTTGTAGGCTTCGTAGCCGTCGAAGATGTTGCTGATGAGTCCCGTGCCGCGCGTCAGGTTCATGAACTCGTTGGAAAAACCGATCAGGCCGCGCGCCGGGATGCGGTACTCGAGACGCACGCGGCCCATGCCGTCGGTTTCCATGTTGACGAGCTCGGCCTTGCGCTCGCCCAGCGCCTGCATCACGCCGCCCTGGTGGCTGTCCTCGACGTCGGCGGTGACGAGTTCGATCGGCTCGTGCTTCTCACCATCAACCTCGTGAAAGACCACACGCGGCTTGGATACGGCGAGCTCGTAGCCTTCGCGGCGCATGTTCTCCAACAGGATCGTCAAGTGCAACTCACCGCGGCCGGAGACTTCGAAGATGCCGTCTTCGTCGGTGTCCTTCACCTTGAGCGCGACGTTGCTTTGCAGCTCGCGCTGCAGGCGCTCCCAGATCTGGCGGCTGGTGACGAACTTGCCTTCGCGTCCCGCCAGCGGCGAGGTGTTGACGCAGAAGTTCATCGTCAGCGTCGGCTCGTCGATCTTCAACATCGGCAGCGGGCGCGGGTTGTCGATATCGGTCAGCGTGACGCCGACCCCAATGTCTTCGATGCCATTGACGAGCACGATGTCGCCGGGGCCGGCGCTTTCGGCCGGCATGCGCACCAGGCCTTCGAACTTCAGCACCTGATTCACGCGCGCCTTGCGCGGCGTGCTGTCCGGGCCTTCGTAGACCGCCACGTCCATCATCGGTTTCAAGATGCCGCTGTGCACGCGGCCGATGCCGATGCGGCCGACGTAGCTCGAATAGTCGAGAGAGCAGATCTGCAACTGCAGCGGCTCGGTCTCGCTGCCTTCGTGAGGCGGCACATGCTCCACCACCGCGTCGAACAGCGGCGCCAGATCGGTGCCGATCTCGCCTTGGGTGCGCGTCGCCCAGCCGTTCAGGCCCGAGGCGAAGATGACAGGGAAGTCGAGCTGTTCTTCGGTGGCATGCAGCTTGTCGAACAACTCGAATGTTGCGTTGATGACGTAGTCGGGCCGCGAACCAGGGCGATCGACCTTGTTGACGACGACGATCGGCTTCAGGCCCAGCGCCAGCGCCTTCTTGGTGACGAAGCGCGTCTGCGGCATCGGGCCCTCGACCGCGTCGACCAGCAGCAGCACGCCATCGACCATCGACAGCACGCGTTCGACCTCGCCGCCGAAGTCGGCGTGGCCGGGCGTGTCGACGATGTTGATGTGCGTGCCCTTCCACTTCACCGCGCAGTTCTTGGCCAGGATGGTGATGCCGCGCTCGCGCTCGAGGTCGTTGCTGTCCATCACGCGCTCGGCGATCTTCTCGTTCTCGCGGAAGGTGCCGGACTGGCGCAGCAATTGATCGACCATCGTCGTCTTGCCGTGATCGACGTGGGCGATGATGGCGATGTTGCGGATTTGGGTGTTCATGGTGTCGGGAGGGAGCTGATTTCGAGGGGGCTGAGCAAGCGATCGGGGATCAGTTCACCAGCGGTGATGTGGGCGGATCCGAGCAACGCGTGTTGCTCGGGGCCGTAGACGCGAATGCACGGCGCATCGGGAGCGTTGACGCGACGGCGCATACCGGTGAGAAAGCGTGCCGCTTCGTGCGCAGGCAGGCGATGTTCGGGCCAGTCGGCGAGCAAGGCGTCGGGCGGCAACAGATGCGCATCGCGCTCGCTGTCCGGCAGCGCCGCCAAGGCGTCGAGCGTGATCGCAGCGTCGATGGTCAGCAGACCGCTGGCCGTGCGGCGCAGAGCAGATAGATGCGCGCCGCAGCCGAGCGCCGAGCCGATGGCTTCGGCCAGCGTGCGCACGTAAGTGCCCTTGCTGCAGAGCACGTCGAGCACCAGCGTGTGCTCCGCCCAATCGAGAACGCAGAGCTGATGGATCGTGATCTGCCGCGCGGCGCGCTCGACCTCGATGCCTTCGCGCGCATACTCGTAGAGCGCGCGGCCCTGGTGCTTGAGGGCCGAGTGCATCGGCGGCAACTGATCGATGGCGCCGGTGAAGCGGGCAATGGCCGAGTCGATCGCAGCGCGATCGACCGTGACCTCGCGCCGCTCGACAACGTCGCCTTCGAGGTCGCCGGTGGTCGTCGTCACGCCCAGGCGCAGCGTGGCCGTGTAGCGCTTGTCGGCATCGAGGCTGACCTGCGAGAACTTGGTGGCCGCGCCGAAGCACAGCGGCAACAGGCCGCAGGCCAATGGGTCGAGCGTGCCGGTGTGCCCGGCCTTTTCGGCATTGAGCAGACGCTTTGTTTTCTGCAAGGCGTCGTTGCTCGACAGGCCGACCGGCTTGTCGAGCAGCAATACACCGTGCACCGCGCGGCGGGCCATCAATCCTCTTTCGCCCGCGTCGCGTTGGCGTCGCGGATCAGCGCGCTCAACTCAGCCGCGCGCTCCGTCGTGCGGTCGAACTGGAAGTGCAGGGTCGGCACGGTGTGGATCGACAGCCGCTTGAACAGCCCGTTGCGCACGAAGCCGGCGGCCTCGTTCAACGCGGTCTCACACTCTGTCGTGTCACCGACCAGCAGCGAGAAGCGCACCGTGGCATGCGCGTAGTCCGGCGTCACATCGACGCCGGTGATCGTCACCATGCCGATGCGCGGGTCCTTCAGCTCGCGAATCAGCTCGGCCAGATCGCGCTGGATCTGGTCGGCGACGCGGAAGCTGCGGTTGGGGATCGAGCGTTTGTGCTTGGTCATGATCGGTGGCTCCACAAGCTACAAAGCCCCGCCGGTGTTTCGGACGGGGCTTTGTGCGCGTTGGCGGAAGTCCTGTCCTAGAGGCTTCTGGCGACTTCCTTGACTTCGAAGAATTCCAACTGGTCGCCCTCTTTGATGTCGGTGACGTTCTTCAGCTTGATACCGCACTCGAAGCCCTCGGCCACCTCGCGCACATCGTCCTTCATGCGCTTCAACGAATCGACTTCGCCGGTGAAGATGACCACGTGGTCGCGCAGCAGGCGGAAGCGTGCGTTGCGCGTCACGCGGCCTGCCGTGACCATCGAGCCTGCCACCGTGCCGATCTTGCTGGCGATGAAGACGGTGCGGATCTCGGCCGTGCCGATGACCTCTTCTTTCTGCTCCGGCGCCAGCATGCCTGTCATCGCCGCTTTGATCTCATCGACGGCGTCGTAGATGATGTTGTAGTAGCGGATGTCGACGCCGTTGCCTTCGGCGAGCTTGCGCGCGTTCGCATCGGCGCGCACGTTGAAGCCGACGACGACGGCCTTCGACGCGATGGCGAGGTTGATGTCGCTCTCGCTGATGCCGCCGACCGCGCCGTGCACGATCTGTACCTTGACCTCCGCCGTGGACAACTTGACCAGCGACTGCGACAGCGCTTCCTGCGAACCCTGCACGTCGGCCTTGACGATCAGCGACAGCGTCTGCGTGGCAGTGCCGACCTGGTCGAACATGTTCTCCAGCTTTGCGGCCTGCTGCTTGGAGAGCTTCACGTCGCGGTACTTGCCCGAGCGGAAGGTGGCGATCTCGCGCGCGCGGCGCTCGTCAGCCATGACCATGAACTCGTCGCCGGCTTGCGGAACTTCGGTCAAGCCCTGGATCTCGACGGGGATCGACGGCCCGGCCTCTTCGATCGACTTGCCGTTCTCGTCGAGCATGGCGCGCACCCGGCCGTAGCTCGACCCGGCGATGACGACGTCGCCCTTCTTCAGCGTGCCCGATTGAATGAGCACCGTGGCCACCGGGCCGCGGCCCTTGTCCAGTTGCGCTTCGATGACCAGGCCCTTGGCCATTGCGGTGGTCGGCGCTTTAAGCTCCAGCACTTCGGCCTGCAGCAGCACTTGTTCGAGCAGCGCGTCAACGCCCTGCCCGGTCTTCGCCGACACCGGCACGAACGGTGATTCGCCGCCGAACTCTTCGGGCACGACCTGTTCGGCGACGAGCTCGTTCTTCACGCGCTCGGCATTGGCCTCGGGCTTGTCGATCTTGTTCATGGCCACGACGATCGGCACGCCGGCCGCTTTCGCGTGGTGGATCGCTTCCTTGGTCTGCGGCATCACGCCGTCGTCGGCCGCAACGACGAGGATGACGATGTCGGTGGCCTTGGCGCCACGCGCGCGCATCGCCGTGAACGCGGCGTGGCCGGGGGTGTCGAGAAAGGTGATCATGCCGCGCGGCGTCTGCACGTGGTACGCGCCGATGTGCTGCGTGATGCCACCCGCCTCGCCCGCGGCCACACGCGAGGTGCGGATGTAGTCGAGCAGCGAGGTCTTGCCGTGATCGACGTGGCCCATCACGGTGACGACCGGCGCGCGCGAGAGCAACTCGCCGGTCTGCGCGGCTTCTTCTTCCTCGGTGAACGCGTCCGGATCGTCGAGCTTGGCCGGGAAGGCCTTGTGGCCCATTTCCTCGACCAGGATCATCGCCGTCTCCTGATCGAGCGACTGGTTGATGGTCACCATCTGGCCGAGCTTCATCAACTGCTTGACGACCTCGGCCGCCTTGACGCTCATCTTGTGCGCGAGGTCGGCGACGGTGATCGTCTCCGGCACGTGCACTTCCTGGATCACGGCCTCGGCCGGTGCAACCGCGTGATCGGCGCCATTGCCGTCACGGTCACCGCGGCCGCGGCCGCGCGGGGCACGCCAGCCGGGGCGCGAGCCACCGCCGCTGTCGCCGCGGGTCTTCAGCGCACGCTTCTTCGCAGCGTCGTCGGCCCAACTCGACGACAGCTTTTCGCTCTTGACCGACTTCTTCTCGCCGGGCTTGGCAGCACCCGGCGACGCAGGCGCACCCGGACGCGCCGCGGCCTTGTGGATCGTGCCCTTGATGGCGGCATCCACCTTGACTTCGGGCTTGGGCTCTTCCTTCTTGGCGAGGAGCACCTTCTTCGGCGCGCTCATCATCGCGCGGATTGCGGCGGCTTCGTTCTCGGCGGCGGCGCGGCGCTTGCCCAGATCGGCCAGACGGGCCTTCTCATTGGCGGCGTCGTCTGTGGCCTTGACCACGCGCACCGGCGCCGGCTTCGGCGCCTCGGCAGAGGGCGCTGGCGGTGGCGCAACGGCCGCGGGCTTCGCACCAGCAGCGATCTCTTCGGCGGCCTTTTCGGCGGCGGCCTGCGCGCGTGCTTCGGCAGCGTCGCGCTCGCGTTGTTCCTGCTCTTCTCGCACGCGACGCTTCTCGGCGATCTCTTCTTCCTGGCGGCGCAGCAGCTCGGCCTGGCGTCGCGCTTCGTCGGCGCGGCGCTCAAGTTCGGCGTCGTCGATCACCGGCGCCGGCGGCGGTGGCGCTTCGCTGTTGCCGGCGGGCGGATCGTCGCGTTTGACGAAGGTGCGCTTCTTGACCGTCTGCACGTGGATCGTGCGCGCCTTGCCGGTGGCATCGGCCTGCTTGATCTCGGTCGTGCTCTTGCGCGTGATGCTGATCTTCTTGCGCTCAGCGGGCGCGACGCTGCCGTGCGCCGTGCGCAGGTGATCGAGCAGCCTGCTCTTGTCCGCTTCGATCACGCTGTCGTCGGACGAGCCCTTGGCCACGCCGGCAGCTCGGAGCTGTTCGAGCAGCGTGGCGACCGGGCGATTCAGCTCGGCGGCAAGTTGGGCGACGGTGGTCACTGCCATGGGGATCGTTCCTGGGTATTTCGGTGTTTTGCGCTGCTGTGGGTCAAGTGGTGAACCAATGTTCGCGGGCTTTCATGATCAAGGCCTTCGCGTCTTCTTCATCCATCGCGGTCATCTCGGTCAATTCATCGACGGCCAGATCCGCAAGGTCATCGCGCTTGTGCACGCCACCCTCGGCCAGCTTGCCGATCAACTCGGCCGACAGGCCGCGGCCGTGGAAGTCGAGGTCACGCAAATCTTGCGAGACTTCTTCGACCGCCTCTTCGTTGGCGATCTCCATCGTCAGCAGCGCGTCCTTGGCGCGGGTGCGCAGCTCGTTGACCGTGTCTTCGTCGAAGCCTTCGATCTCGAGCATTTCCTGCATCGGCACATAGGCGACTTCTTCGAGGCTGTTGAAGCCTTCGGCGATCAGCAGGTCGGCGACTTCGACGTCGACGTCGAGCTTGTCGACGAACAGCTTGCGCACCGATTCGCTTTCCTTGGCCTGCTTGGCCTGCGACTCTTCGGCCGTCATGATGTTGATGCGCCAGCCGGTGAGCTCCGAAGCGAGCCGCACGTTCTGGCCGCCGCGGCCGATGGCGATGGCAAGGTTTTCTTCATCGACGACGACGTCCATCGCGTGGCGCTCTTCATCGACGACGATCGAAACCACGTTGGCGGGGGCCAGCGCGCCGATCACGAACTGCGCCGGGTCTTCGCTCCAGAGCACAATATCGACACGCTCGCCGGCGAGCTCGTTCGTCACCGCGGTGACGCGCGAGCCGCGCACGCCGACGCAGGTGCCGATCGGATCGACCCGCTTGTCGTGCGAGACGACGGCGATCTTGGCGCGCGAGCCGGGGTCGCGGGCGCAGCTTTTGATCTCGAGCAGGCCCTGCTCCATCTCAGGCACTTCCTGCGCGAAGAGTTCTTTCATGAACTCTGGGCTGGAACGCGACAACATGATCTGCGGCCCGCGGATCGTGTCATCCACGCCGAGGATGAAAGCGCGCACGCGGTCACCCGAGCGCAGGTTCTCTTTCGGGATCAGCTCGGTGCGCTTCAGGCGCCCTTCGACGCGGCCCGACTCGACGATCAGGTCGCCCTTGTCCAGACGCTTGATGCTGCCGACCATGACCTTCTCGCCGCGCGAAAGGAAGTCGTTCAACAGCTGCTCGCGCTCGGCGTCGCGGATCTTCTGCAGGATGACCTGCTTGGCCGCCATCGCGCCGATGCGGCCGATCGTCAGCGACTCGATCGGCTCTTCGATGTGGTCATCGACCTCGATGTCGGCGATCTGCTCCTGCGCTTCGAAGAGCAGGATCTCGGCGTCGGGGATCTGCAGGCCGGCCTCGTTGGCCACCACATGCCAGCGGCGGAAGGTGTCGTAGTTGCCGGTCTCGCGGTCGATCGCCACGCGGATATCGACCTCGCCGCCGTGCAGCTTCTTCGTGGCTTGCGCGAGCGCGGCCTCGACGGCACCGAACACGGTCTCACGCGGCACGCTCTTCTCGCGTGAGATCGCGTCCACCAGCATCAGCATTTCGCGGTTCATCTTGTTCTCACTCTTTCAGCGAAGGGCCGTTCCCGAGCTGAATGCTCCCCCTCGGGGGGCGGTGGCTGCAACGCAGCCGCCTCGGGGTCAGTGCTCGTCGCGGTGGTGGTTTCCACTTGCCGAGCCTTACGACCTTTGAAGTCAATCACCGGCACGAGGCGCGCTTCACGCACCTCGTCGAAAACGAAATCGAGCACCTGCTCGGGCTCACCTTTGGCGGCGGGCTCCATCAACAGACGCCAGCCGCCGTCGCGCGCACCGAGCACGCCTTTGAATTTTTTGCGGCCTTGAAACGGCAGCTTCAACGACAGCTCGATCGCCAGCCCGGCAAAGCGTGTGTAGTCGGCCTCGCGCTTGAGTGGCCTGTCCAAACCCGGCGACGAAACTTCGAGCCGGGCGTAGTTGGTGTTCTCGACTTCGAGCACGTACTGCAATTGCCGCGTCACCGCTTCGCAGTCTTCAACCAGAACGAACTCCGACTCACCCGTCGGGTATGCCTTGCCTTGCACACGATCGATGGTCACGCGCAGCAGCCCGCCTCCCGTGCGTTCGAGATCAACCAACTCGTAGCCGAGTCCGGTGACGGTCTTGTCAGTGGCTTGCTGCCAACTCATTCGTGAGGCGATTCGTGTGGCCGTGGGCGAAAAAGCGATCGACCATAAAAAATGGGCGGGATTGTTGAAATCCGCCCACTGTTCGTACTGGGGTTTTCAGCGAAGGCAGGATTGTACTCTGCAAGAAGCGGGCCCTCAATATCCCGCAACACCCATGACAGAATGAAGTCGTTGACCCCCCGACACGGAGCTTTTCATGGCATTTCTGGCCGGCAAGCGCCTGCTGATCACCGGCGTTCTGAACAACCGCTCGCTGGCCTATGGCATCGCCCGGTCGTGCCACCGGGAAGGCGCTGAGCTGGCCTTCAGCTACCAGGGTGAGCGCTTCAAGGAGCGCATGGCGCAAACAGCGGCCGAGTTCGGCTCCAAGCTGACCTTCGACTGCGACGTTTCAGAAGACGCGCAAATCGAGCGCCTGTTCGCGCAACTCGGTGAGCACTGGCCGCAGTTCGATGGCTTCGTGCACGCCATCGCGTTCGCGCCGCGTGAAGCGATTGCCGGCGACTTCCTGGAAGGCCTGACACGCGAAGGCTTTCGCACCGCACACGAAATTTCGGCCTACAGCTTTCCGGCGATGGCCAAGGTGGCCCTGCCGCGCCTGCGCCCCGGCGCGGCGCTGCTGACGCTGAGCTACCTCGGCGCCGTGCGCTACGTGCCCAACTACAACACGATGGGCCTGGCCAAGGCGTCGCTCGAAGCCAGCGTGCGCTTCCTAGCGCAAAGCGTCGGCGCCAAGGGCGTGCGCGTCAACGCGATCTCGGCCGGGCCGATCAAGACGCTGGCCTCGTCGGGCATCAAGGACCTGGGCAAGCTGCTCGCCGAATTTGCCGCGGTGGCGCCGATCCGACGCAACGTGACGATCGATGATGTCGGCAATGCTGCGGCGTTTTTGCTGTCCGACCTCGCCGCTGGAGTCAGCGCCGAGGTGATGTACGTCGATGGTGGCTTCAGTCAGGTCGCAGGCACCGCTGCCTGAACTCCGAGCAGGCGCTTGGCCAGCGCCTCGGCGACCTCGATGCCATCGACGGCGGCGGACATGATGCCGCCGGCATAACCGGCGCCCTCGCCCGCCGGGTACAGGCCGCGCACGTTCAGGCTCTGCCAATCCTTGCCGCGCGTGATTCGCAGCGGTGACGAAGTGCGCGTCTCGACGCCGGTGAGCACTGCGTCAGCCATTGCAAAGCCTTTGATCTGGCGCTCGAAGACCGGCAGCGCTTCGCGGATGGCAGCAATCGCGTAGGCCGGCAGGCTCGCATGCAAATCGGTCATCAGCACGCCCGGCGTGTACGAGGGCAACACATTACCGAGCACGCTGCTCGGCTGCGCCTTGATGAAGTCGCCGACCAACTGTCCCGGCGCGACGTAGCCACCGCCACCCAACACGAACGCACGCGATTCCCACTGCCGTTGAAACGCCATGCCGTCGAGCGGGTTCACTGATCCTTCGTGCAAGCCGTCCTGCCGGTAGTCCTGCGGCGAGATGCCGACGACGATGCCGGCGTTGGCATTGCGCTCGTTGCGCGAGTACTGGCTCATGCCGTTGGTGACGACGCGCTCGACCTCCGACGTCGCGGCAACCACCGTGCCGCCGGGACACATGCAAAAGCTGTAAACCGCGCGGCCGTTGCTGGCGTGATGCACCAGCCGGTAATCAGCTGCGCCGAGGATCGGGTGACCGGCGCTCGGGCCGAAGCGCGCGCGGTCGATCAGGCCTTGCGGGTGCTCGATGCGAAAGCCGATGGAAAACGGCTTGGCTTCCATGAACACGCCGCGCCGGTGCAGCACTTCGAACGTGTCGCGCGCGCTGTGTCCGAGTGCCAGCACGACATGGTCGGCATGCAGTCGCTCGCCCGAGGCGAGCGTGACGCCGCGAACAGCGCCGCCTTCGATCTGCACGTCGCTGACACGCTGCTGGAAGCGAACCTCGCCGCCGAGTGCCACGATGTCGGCGCGCATCTTCTCGATCATGTTGACGAGACGAAACGTGCCGATGTGCGGCTTGCTGACGAACAAAATCTCGTCCGGCGCGCCGGACTTGACGAACTCGTCGAGAACCTTGCGCGTGAGGTGCCGCGGATCGCTGATTTGGCTCCACAGCTTGCCGTCGGAAAACGTGCCCGCCCCGCCCTCGCCGAACTGCACGTTCGACTCGGGCTCCAAGACGCCGCGCCGCCACAGGCCCCAGGTGTCCTGCGTGCGCTCGCGCACCGCCTTGCCGCGTTCGAGCACGATCGGCCGCAAGCCCATCTGCGCCAGGATCAGCGCGGCGAACAGGCCGCAAGGGCCGAAGCCGACGACGATAGGGCGCGGGCGTTGCGTGGCGAAGAAGTCCGCCGGTGCGTGAGTGATGAAGCGGTAGCGCGCATCGGGCGCCTGCCGCACATGCGCGTCGCTCGCCAACCGAGCGAGCACGCGAGCCTCATCCTCGACATCGCAATCGACGGTGTAGATGAGCTGGATAGCCGTCTTCTTGCGCGCGTCATAAGCGCGCTTGAACACGGAGAAGGCGTGTAAATCGGCGTCCGACACGCCCAGCCGCGACACGACCGCCGAGCGCAACGCGCCCTCGGCGTGGTCCAGCGGCAGGCGAAGCTCGGTGATTCGCAGCATGCGCTGCGATTCTGTCCGTGCTCAGCCGCCCTTCTTGGGCCGTTTGCCCGGATTCTTCTTCGTGCGCGTGTGCGAGCCGCGCTCCAGGCTGACCTTCTGACCACGGCCCGCGGTGAAGGTGGTGCCGGCCGGCGCGATCGGCTTTGGCGTGGCTTTGCGGTCGGCTTCGGTCTTGATCTTGGTGGCCATGATGGGCAATCCGTGAGTCGTGGTGAAAAGCAAGGATCGAATTAGGCCACAGCCGGTCACGTGCGCACGCAATCGACGTAGTACGTGCCGTCTTCGTTCTCGACCAAGCCATGCACGTCGGTGTCGAAGCCGGGGTACTTGGCGTTGAAGGCGCGCGCGAAGCGCAGGTAGTCGACGATCTTCTTGTTGAAGCGCTCGCCGGGGATCAGCAGCGGGATGCCAGGCGGGTACGGCGTCAGCAGCGAGGTCGTGATGCGCCCTTCGAGCTCCTCGATGGCCACGCGCTCCGTGTCGCGGTGGGCAATGCGAGCAAAGGCGTCGCTGGGTTTCATCGCCGGGTGCAGATCGCTCAAGTACATCTCGGTGACCAGACGCGCTACGTCGTGCTTGACGTAGGTCTCATGAATCGACTGCGATAGATCGCGCAGGCCCAAACGCTCGTACGTCGGATGAGCGGCGCAGAACTCGGGAAGGATTCGCCACATCGGCTGGTTGCGGTCGTAATCGTCCTTGAACTGCTGCAACGCCGTCACCAGCGTGTTCCAGCGGCCCTTGGTGATGCCGATCGTGAACATCACGAAGAGGGAATACAAGCCGGTCTTCTCGACGACGACGCCATGCTCGGCCAGGAACTTGGTGACGATCGACGCCGGGATGCCGGTCTTGGCGAACTTGCCGGCCACGTCGAGGCCCGGCGTGACGATCGTGCTCTTGATCGGATCCAGCAAGTTGAAGCCAGCGGCGAGGTTGCCGAAGCCGTGCCACTTTTCGTTGGCGCCGAGCATCCACTGCTCGCGCGTGCCGATGCCCTCGCCGACCAGTTTGTCCGGGCCCCAGACCTTGAACCACCAGTCGCGGCCGAAGTCTTTATCGACCTTGCGCATCGCGCGGCGGAAGTCGAGCGCTTCCTTGATGCTCTCTTCGACCAACGCGGTGCCGCCGGGCGGCTCCATCATCGCCGCCGCGACGTCGCAAGAGGCGATGATCGCGTACTGCGGCGACGTGCTGGTGTGCATCAGGTAGGCCTCGTTGAAGAGGTGGCGGTCGAGCTTGACGCGCTGCGAATCCTGCACCAGCACCTGCGAGGCCTGACTGATGCCGGCCAGCAGCTTGTGCGTGCTTTGCGTGGCATAGACCATGGCGTCTTTGGGCCGCGTGGTGTGTTTGCCCATCGAGTGGAACTGCTGATAGAACGGGTGGAACGCGGCGTGCGGCAGCCAGGCTTCGTCGAAGTGCAGGTTGTCGATCCAGCCGTCGAGCTTGGCCTTGACGGTTTCCGTGTTGTAGAGAACGCCGTCGTACGTGCTCTGCGTCATCGTCAGAATGCGCGGCCGCACCTTGCTCGCATCGACGCCGGCCAGCAGCGGATTGGCAGCGATCTTGCGGCGGATGGTCTCGGGCTCGAACTCGCTCTCCGGGATCGGGCCGATGATGCCGAGGTGGTTGCGCGTCGGCGTCATGAACACCGGCACCGCGCCGGTCATGATGATCGAGTGCAGGATGCTCTTGTGGCAGTTGCGATCAACGACGACCACGTCGCCCGGCGCGACGGTGTGGTGCCAGACCATCTTGTTGCTCGTGCTGGTGCCGTTGGTGACGAAAAAGCAGTGGTCGGCGTTGAAGATGCGCGCCGAGTTGCGCTCGCTCTGCGCCACCGGGCCGGTGTGGTCGAGCAACTGGCCGAGCTCTTCGACCGAATTGCAGACGTCGGCGCGCAGCATGTTCTCGCCGAAGAACTGGTGGAACATGTGGCCGACAGGGCTCTTCAGGAAGGCCACGCCGCCGCTGTGCCCCGGGCAATGCCATGAGTACGAACCGTCGCGCGCGTACTCCATCAGCGCCTTGAAGAACGGCGGCGCCAGACCGTCGAGATAACTCTTGGCTTCGCGAATGATGTGCCGCGCCACGAACTCCGGCGTGTCCTCGAACATGTGGATGAAGCCGTGCAGCTCGCGCAGGATGTCGTTCGGGATGTGCTGGCTGGTGCGCGTTTCGCCGTAGAGATAGATCGGAATGTCGGCGTTACGGATGCGAATCTCTCGGATGAACTCGCGCAACTTCAACACCGCCGGGCCGACTTCGGGGCCATGCGCGACCTCCTCGTCGTCGATCGACAGGATGAACGCACTGGCGCGGCTTTGCTGCTGAGCGAACGAGGCCAGATCGCCGTAACTCGTCGTGCCCACCACCTCGACGCCTTCCTTCTCGATCGCAGCGGCCAGCGCGCGCACGCCCAGCCCGGAGCTGTTCTCGCTGCGGTAGTCCTCGTCGATGATGACGATCGGGAAGTGGAAGCGCTGCATCGTGGTCCGTCCTCGAAAGAGCGCGCAGTTTAGGGCCACACCCGGTCGCTACACTGACTCGACTACAAGGAGCCGATGACATGGGTTGGAGCCTCGCCACCGTCTGGTGGATCGTGACCGGTGTGCTGGTTGCCGTGGAGCTGGCCACCGGCAGCTTCTACCTGCTGATGCTGGCGCTAGGCGCGGCGGCGGCGGCAATCGCTGCGCACCTGGGGCTCGGCGTGAATGCGCAGCTCGTCGTGGGCGCCGTGATCGGCGCAGGTGCTGTTGCCGCTTGGCACTTCAAACGTCGCAGCATGCCCGCCAGCCCGGCTGCAGCCGAGAACCGTGACGTCAATCTCGACATCGGCGAAACCGTGCAGGTCAGCGATTGGGATGGACAAGGCAGCGGCAGCACGCAGTACCGCGGCGCGCGCTGGCAGGTGCGCCACATGGGAGCCGGCACGCCGCAAGCCGGACGGTTCGTGATCCGCCGTGTCGAAGCGAATCGCCTGTTCGTCGAACCAATTTAAGGATGCCCGTGGACCAGATCGTCTATATCGTCATTGCCGTCATCGCGATCATCTTCGTCACGCGCGCGATCAAGATCGTGCCGCAGCAGCATGCATGGGTGGTCGAGCGCCTGGGCCGCTACGACCGCACGCTGACGCCGGGGCTGTCGATCGTCGTGCCCTTCGTCGATCGCGTGGCCTACAAGCATTCGTTGAAGGAAGTGCCGCTCGATGTGCCGAGCCAGGTCTGCATCACCAAGGACAACACGCAGCTCCAGGTCGATGGCATCCTGTTCTTCCAGATCACCGACCCGATGCGCGCGAGCTACGGCTCCTCCGACTTCATGATCGCGATCACCCAGCTCGCGCAGACGACGCTGCGCAGCATGGTTGGCAAGATGGAGTTGGACAAGACCTTCGAAGAGCGTGACGCCATCAACGCGCAGGTCGTCAACGCGCTCGACGAGGCGGCATCGAACTGGGGCGTCAAAGTGCTGCGCTACGAGATCAAGGACCTGACGCCGCCAGCCGAAATCCTGCGCGCGATGCAGGCCCAGATCACCGCCGAGCGCGAGAAGCGCGCGCTGATCGCGGCGTCCGAAGGCCGGCGTCAGGAGCAGATCAACATCGCCACGGGAGAGCGCGAGGCCTTCATCGCGCGCTCCGAAGGCGAGAAGCAGGCCGAGATCAACAACGCGCAGGGCGAAGCATCGGCGATCCTCGCCGTGGCCGAGGCCAGCGCCGAAGCCATCCGCAAGATCGCTGCGGCGATCCAGTCACCCGGCGGCGAGCAGGCGGTGCAATTGAAGGTGGCCGAGAAGGCCGTCGAGGCTTATGCGCAGCTCGCACAGAAGAACAACACGATGATCGTGCCCGGCAACATGACCGAGGTCTCGGCGCTGATCGCCAGCGCGATGGCGGTCATGAAGCAGAGCGGCACCATCACGGGACGCTAAACTCTCGCG